>NZ_JBSFJV010000002.1:0-225358 GCF_053598235.1 Kitasatospora sp. NPDC001159 | reverse complement strand
TCGAACAGCCCATCCTCGCCATGCACACCGGGATCATCCCGCACGAATGATCACGAGACGCAGGTGGGTTGCCTGTTACTGAGACACGCTCCTAGCGGGCTGCCTTGGCCGCTAGGGTGGCGCGTTTGGGGTTGGTGGCCTCGATGTTGTAGGCGAGCGCGGTGGTTTCGGGCCCCGCGCGGACCGTCACTGCGGCGGCCCTCGTGGTCTGCTCCGCTCGTGAGACCGGAAGCCGGGCTCAGTCGTCTTCGGGCAGGTGGAAGTAGACCGTTCCCGACCGCCAAGGTCCGTACCCCGGCTCGGCACACCACAGCGCCACGTCGCGGTGCACGGCACGCCGCCCCGGCGAGAGGGCCCGCACCGGCCACGAAAACTGACCGTCCAGGAACCACCAGGTCAAGGCGCGGTCCCGCCAGACCCGCAGCCGCCGGATCACCGGGGCGCCTGGGGGTCGGCCGGGTACAGCAGCACTACGTTCGGGACCAGGTCCACGAACGCCAGCGCCCGCACCTCTCCGTACATCACGAGCCGATGCCCGATCGACCGCACCACCTCCGGCTCGAACAGCTCGTCGAAGTACTCCCGCTGCCCCGCATCCAGCGGCAGCGCCCGCAGCGAGCCGAGCAGCGCCGCCAACGCGTCCGACAGCTTGGAGAACTGCGCGGGCCCCGTGACCCCCCGGACCTCCACCACGACTGGGAACGGGGAGGGCGCAGCCAACGGGGCCGTGCGCATGGTGTCAGTGACAGGAAGGACCGTCATGCCGGCACCTCCCCCGTACGGCGCGGGTGCTGCGCGTGGACACCGACCTTCCGACCGTTCACCACGATGTACCGCACCAACGCTTTCCGCAGCCCCGCACCGCAGTAGAAACACCGCGACGCCTCCACCCCGGACACCCTCCCGCACCTCATCGAGCACCACCTTCCGGGCCCACCAAAGCCCAAACGATCTTCCCGATACCTTCCGGCCGGGGCATCCAGCCCCACTCCACAGACAAGGCCTCCACCAGACACAACCCACGGCCCGAGTCGTCGTCCGGACCGGTGGACCGCCGGATCACCGGCTGCTCACCGATCGCGTCATGCACCTCGATCCGCAGATGACCACTGACCAACTCGAACCGCACCGCGATGCGCCGCCCCTTGGGCACACGGGCGTGCACCACGGCGTTGGTCACCAGCTCCGAGAGCACGACCAGACCGCCGGCTACGAGTGCGCCCCGCCCCGGGACACCGATGAGAAAGTCCCGCAGCAGCACGCGCGCCGCGTGGACCGACAGACGATGGCGCGGAAGCGTCGCCTCGAACGCGGATATCCCGGCAACCGACTTGTGGGCCTCCGCGTCGTCCTGGAGTTCTTCCGAGCTGATCACGTGCACCACCTCCCGATGCCCAATGGGGGCCGGAACTGGACGCTCCGGCCCTGGACACCAGATTGCCGAGGGGGAATGCGGCGGACGTACCCAAGCTGATTACCCACTGTGGGTAAACTCACAGGTAATCAACTTCCTTGCGGCGGCGACTGATCAACAGCGGGGGTAGTGGTGACCGAGGCGCGCGTTCCGGACCGGCTCCCGCCGGATCTGCTCTCCAACCCGGAGATGGTCACCGCGTGCCGAAGACGAGACTTCGCCGCAGTGTTCAGGCTGCTCAAGCTGGCTGGGATCTACCCGTCGCTCATCGCACGAGCCTGCGACATGACGCCGAGCCGAGTCGGCGAGGTCATGGCGGGCAAGCCCAAGATCGAGAAGATCGACCTCATCGAGCGAATCGCCGACGGCCTTCACATCCCGGGGCACATGCTCGGGCTGGCCTCTCGGCCCTGGGAACAGGAAGCACCCCGGCCACAGTCCCGCTCCCGGGTCCCGGAGCCATCCAAGAGCCGGCCGGGTCTCAACTCGCCGATCGACCATGAGTTCTTCGTCAGCCACCTCCGCAGCGCTATGCCCGGCCACTACAAGGCCGCGAATCTACTCGGCTCCCGCCACGCGCTCGACTCAGTGACCCGGCACCTCCAGCTACTTGACCGCCTTCAGCAGAACGCCGGGGGCCGTACCCGCGATCAACTCCTCACCATCGGCGCCCGCACAGCGGAGTTCTTAGGCTGGCCGAACCAGGATCTCGGGGACTTCGACCGGGCCTTGTACTGGTCGGACCGTGCAATGGAGTGGGCCCAGGAGTCCGGGGACGACGTCATGGCCGCCTACGTTCTCTTCCGGAAGAGCAACCAGGCCACTGCCCAGCGCAGCGCTCAGAAAGCCGTCAGTCTTGCCCGCGCTGCCCAGCGGTCGGCTGGCGCCACACAGCGCATCCGTGCCCTGGCCGCTCAGCAGGAGGCCCAGGGCCACGCTCTCATGGGCAACCCGCGCTTCGCCCAATCCAAGTTCGACGAGGCCCACGAACTCGCTGCCGAACCAGACGACTCGCATGACGACGATGCGCTCGATCTGGCGTACTGCACGCCGACGTACATCGAGATGCAACGCGCGAACTGCCTGATCGAACTCGGCGACCCGCACACGGCCGTGGACATGTTCGAGGCGGAACTTCGGGTCCTGCCGCCTCTTTACCGCAACGACCAAGGGGTGTACCTCTCACGTCTGGCGCGCGCGTACGCGGTGTCCGGCGAGCCGGAGCAGGCCGCCGCCGCAGCCGACCGAGCCTTGTCGATCGCCATCGACACCGAGTCCGCGCGTGCGATGTCCGAGCTGTCCGCAGCGGGCAAGGCCCTTCAGAGATGGAACGCCGTACCCGAAGTAGCCACGTTCACAGGCCGTTTGACGCTGATGAGCAGTAAGGAACACTCTCGACCGCTGACGACCTGATGAGAGAGGCTGAGCCCATGGACGCACTGATCACGGCCGCCACTTCCGCAGACGAACGCCAGCGCGGCGCGAAGATCGCCGTACTGCCGGTCGGAAGCTTCGAGCAACACGGCGATCACCTGCCGCTGACCACGGACACCGTGGTCGCCAGCCTGATCGCCCAGCGGATCGCCGCCGACTACGACTTGTTCCTACTGCCGCCCATCACGCTGTCCTGCTCCCACGAGCACGCCCACATGCCGGGCACCGTCAGCATCAGCGCCGCCACCCTCTACGCCGTGATCAACGACACATGGAAGTCACTCCAGGCGTCCGGCGTCCCCGGTCTGCTGATCGTGAACGGGCACGGCGGGAACTACGTCCTCTCCAACGTGGTCCAGGAGGCCAACACCGGGGGCTCGTGCGTCGCTCTGTTCCCCGTCCGCGAGGACTGGCACCAGGCCCGCGAGGCCGCCGGGCTGGAGAGCACCGGCGCTGAGGACATGCACGGCGGCGAGCTGGAGGTGTCACTTCTCCTCCACGGCGCCCCCCATCTCATCCGCGAAGGCATCGAGCAGGACGACCACGACGCCCCGGAGCGGCCCCATCTCCTCACCCTGGGTATGGCCGGCTACACCCGCACGGGCATCATCGGCCGTCCCTCGCTCGGGACGGCTGAGAAAGGCAGGGCCATCCTGGAGAGCCTGTCCAAGTCAGCCGCCCCGCACCTGTCACTCATAGGGGGTAGCTGACAGCTGTCAGCCATCACCCGCAGGTGGGCAATCCCACCAAACGCAAGAGCCCTCCCCGACAGGATCGGGGAGGGCTCTACACGTCGCCTCCAGGCCTCAGACCCACTCGATCGAGGACTCGATGCCCGGGGCACTCCGGGCGGCGGGCAGAGGGGTCCTCCGGCCGCTTTGCCGGGCCTCCCCGAGGACGGGGGCGGGCCCGCCCGGGGCGCGCGTCATGCCAAGCGCGCCCAGGACGAGCTCCCGCTCACCCTCCGGAAGGCTGTGAAGTAAGTCACACAGCTCGCTCACCGTGTCACCCACGTCGTCGGCTACTTCTGCTGGTCAGCGCCGTTAACGACGCTCAGCGGCAGCATCTTCTTGCCCGTCGGGCCGATTTGTATAGCCGTCTGCATCTGGGGGCACACGCCGCAGTCGAAGCACGGGGTCCAGCGGCAGTCGTCGACCTCGACCTCCTCCAGGGCGTCCTGCCAGTCCTCCCACAGCCAGTCCTTGTCGAGGCCGCTGTCCAGGTGGTCCCAGGGCAGCACCTCCTCGTAGGAGCGCTCGCGGGTGGTGTACCAGTCGACGTCGACGCCCGTGCCGGCCAGGCCCTTGTCGGCGCAGGCCATCCAGCGGTCGTACGAGAAGTACTCGCGCCAGCCGTCGAAGCGGCCGCCGTCCTCGTAGACGGCGCGGATGATCGCGCCGACCCGGCGGTCGCCGCGGGAGAGCAGGCCCTCGACGATGCCCGGCTTGCCGTCGTGGTAGCGGTAGCCGATGTTCTTGCCGTACTTGCGGTCGCCGCGGATGGAGTCGCGCAGCTTGGCCAGGCGGGCGTCGGTGGCCTCGGCGGACAGCTGCGGGGCCCACTGGAACGGGGTGTGCGGCTTGGGCACGAACCCGCCGATCGAGACGGTGCAGCGGATGTCGTTCTGGCCGGTGACCTCGCGGCCCTTCTGGATGACGTTCTTCGCCATCTCGCCGATCTGGAGCACGTCCTCGTCGGTCTCGGTGGGCAGGCCGCACATGAAGTACAGCTTCACCTGGCGCCAGCCGTTGCCGTACGCGGTGGCGACGGTGCGGATCAGGTCCTCCTCCGACACCATCTTGTTGATCACCTTGCGCATGCGCTCGCTGCCGCCCTCGGGGGCGAAGGTGAGGCCCGAGCGGCGCCCGTTGCGGGACAGCTCGTTGGCGAGGTCGATGTTGAAGGCGTCGACACGGGTGGACGGCAGCGACAGGCCGATCTTGTCCTCGGTGTAGCGGTCGGCCAGGCCCTTGGCGATGTCACCGATCTCGGTGTGGTCGGCGCTGGACAGCGACAGCAGGCCGACCTCCTCGAAGCCGGTCGCCTTCAGCCCGCGCTCGACCATCTCGCCGATGCCGGTGATGCTTCGCTCCCGCACGGGGCGCGTGATCATGCCGGCCTGGCAGAAGCGGCAGCCGCGGGTGCAGCCGCGGAAGATCTCCACGGACATCCGCTCGTGCACCGTCTCCGCGAGCGGGACCAGCGGCTGCTTCGGGTACGGCCACTCGTCCAGGTCCATCACGGTGTGCTTGGACACCCGCCACGGCACGCCCGGGGCGTTCGGCACGACGCGGCCGATCCGGCCGTCGGCCAGGTACTCCACGTCGTAGAACTTCGGGACGTACACCCCGCCGGTACGGGCCAGGCGCAGCAGCAGGTCGTCGCGGCCGCCCGGACGGCCCTCGGCCTTCCAGGTCCGGATGATCTCGGTGATGTCGAGGACGGCCTGCTCGCCGTCGCCGATCACCGCGCAGTCCAGGAAGTCCGCGATCGGCTCCGGGTTGAAGGCCGCGTGGCCGCCGGCCAGGACGATCGGGTCCTCGTCGGTGCGGTCCTTGGCCTCCAGCGGGATGCCGGCCAGGTCGAGCGCGGTCAGCATGTTGGTGTAGCCGAGCTCGGTGGAGAACGACAGCCCGAAGACGTCGAAGGCCTTCACCGGGCGGTGGGCGTCCACGGTGAACTGCGGGACGCCGTGCTCCCGCATCAGCGCCTCCAGGTCCGGCCAGACGCTGTAGGTACGCTCGGCCAGCACGCCCTCACGCTCGTTGAGCACCTCGTAGAGGATCATGACGCCCTGGTTGGGCAGGCCGACCTCGTAGGCGTCGGGGTACATCAGCGCCCAGCGGACGTCGCAGGCGTCCCAGTCCTTGACGGTCGAGTTGAGCTCGCCGCCGACGTACTGGATCGGCTTCTGGACGTGCGGGAGGAGGGCCTCCAGGCGTGGGAAGACCGATTCGACAGTCATGTACTAGGAACCCTTACGACGTGATTCGGTGCCGCGAGTCGGCACGGGAGGGGTGACCCTCAAGGGTAGCCCAATCCGGGGAACGCCCCGTCTGCCCGGGAGCCCCGCCCGAACCGGCCGCCGGCCGACCCCCGCCCGAACCGGCCGCCCGAACCGGACCCCAGCCAGACCCCGGCCAGACCCCCGGTGCGCCCCGGCGCGATCCGCCCCGCCCGCACCCGCCCGCACCCACCCGTACCCGCCCCGGCACGCACGGTGCGCGCCCGCCGCCCGGCACCGGCCGCCGTTGACACGCCCGGACGACCCGTGCGCTACTGACAGGGCCCTGCCCAAGGCCCTGTGCCCCTTCCGGAGAGGGGAGTTGGGTCGTACGCTCGGCCAACGCCGACTCCCCCGGCAGCCCGTCTCGCCAGCACGACCTCCCCCGTCCCCCGCGAGGCCCCCTCCCCCCGGCCCCGCAGAGCCCGTCCCCGGCCCGCAGGCCGCGTCCGGTGGCGCAGCACGCCCGCGCCCCGGCGGCCGTACGACCGGTCGCAAGGAGAACCATGACCGACACCGGTCGGCGGGTCCGACCCCTGCGGATCCTCGACAGGACCCTCGACACCCGGCCGCCGGCCCGCTACCCCACGCAGGCCCAGGCCGAATCCGCGGCCCGACGACTCGCCCTGCGCCGCCCGGACCGCTGCCGGCTGCGCGAGGTCGGCCGCTCCCGGGCCGGGCGCCCGCTGCTGCTGCTCTCGGTCGACCGCGGCCCGCGCGCCGCCCTGGTGGTGGGCGGACCGCACCCCAACGAGCCGATCGGCACCGCCGCCGCGGTCCGGCTGGCCGAGGTGCTGCTGGATCGCCCCGCCCGGCCGGGCCTGTCCTGGCACCTGCTGCTCTGCCTGGACCCGGACGGTGCCGCGCTCAACGCCGGCTGGCTGGACGGCCCGCTCACCATGAGCCGCCACTACGAGCACTTCTTCCGTCCCGCCTTCGAGGAGCAGCCCGAACTGCTGCCCGCCCCCGGCTCGGGCCGCCCGCCGATGCCGGAGAGCCTGGCACTGACCGGCCTGATCGACGAGCTGCGCCCGTTCCTGCAGTGTTCGCTGCACGGAGTGGACTTCGGCGGCGCCTTCGTCCAGTTGACCGGCCCGGTGCCGGGGCTGTCCGAGCGCTTCGCCCGCTCCGCCGACCGGGCCGGCCTGCCGCTGGACGTGGACTCCTACGACGCCATCGGTTGGGCCAGCCCGGCCCCCGGTACCTATCTGATGCCGAGGCCTGGCAGCGAGGACACCTCCCGGGCGCTGCCGGACGAGCCCGAGCTGTCCACCTGGTCCTACGCGGCCCGGTCCGGCGCGGTCACCGCTGTGCTGGAGGTCCCGATGTGGGCGGTGGACGCGGTCGGTGACGCCCGTCCGCACCCGGCCGGGCCGCAGGCCGTCGGCGAGGCCGCGCGCGAGCTCACCGCGCGTACCGCGGAGCTCAGCGCGCTGCTCGCCCGCGTTCCCGCGCAGGCCCGGGAGGCGCACGGCGCTCTGGTGCGCACCGCCGAGTTCAACCTGGCGGTCGCCCCGCGGGTCGCCGACGAGTGGCTGGAGCTCTGGTGCCCGCGCCCGCTGAGCGGCTCCCGGGCGACCACCGCCGGGCTGGTCGCCGCCCGGCTGCCGCTGCGGGTCGCCTCGATACTGCTGCGCCTGCTGGCCGACGCCCGCGGCTCGGCGGCCGAGGCCGCCCGGGAGCGCGCCCGCGCGGTGGTCGCTGACAGCCTGGACCGGCTGCGCCACCGCTTCGGCGCCCGCTGGGTCCCGGTGCAGGAGCAGCTGGCCCACCAGACCCGGGCGGTGCTCACCGCCGCCGACTGCCTGCTCCAGGTGATCTGACGGGTCTAACTGACGGTTCGTCAACTCACCGCTGCGGCAAGGAGAAGGGCCGGTCCGGGAAGATCCCGGACCGGCCCCGACATCAACCCGACAGCAAGCGGGCTCAGGCCGCTATCGGCCGCTGGCTGCGCACCGCCTGGAGCAGCCCGACACCGATCCACACCGCGAACATCGAGGAGCCGCCGTAGGAGACGAAGGGCAGCGGGATGCCCGCGACCGGCATGATGCCCAGGCACATCCCTATGTTCTCGAAGGCCTGGAAGGAGAACCAGGCGATGACGCCGGCCGCCACGATCGTCCCGTACAGGTCGGTCGCCTGGCGGGCGATCCGGCAGGCGCGCCACAGGATCACGCCGACCAGGGCGATTATCGCGAGCGCCCCGACGAAGCCCAGTTCCTCACCGGCGACGGTGAACACGAAGTCGGTCTGCTGCTCCGGCACGAACTGCCCGACGGTCTGCGTCCCGTGGAACAGCCCCTTGCCGGTCAGTCCGCCCGAGCCGATCGCGATCCGGGCCTGCGCGGTGTTGTAGCCGACGCCGTTCGGGTCGAGCTGCGGGTTGGCGAAGGCGGCGAAGCGGTCGATCTGGTACTGGCTCAGCAGTCCGAGCTTCCAGATCGCGATGCTGCCGCCGACGCCGGCCGCGAGGATGCCGAGCACCCAGCGGTTGGCCGCGCCGGAGCCGAGCAGGATGCCCAGCACGATCGCGGACATCACCATGGTCGACCCGGCGTCCGGCATCAGCAGCACCAGGCCCATCGGCAGGCAGGCCCAGATCAGACCGCGGAACACCGCCCGGTGCGAGGGGAACTCCCGCTCCCCCGCGTCCACCTGGTCCGACAGCACGACCGCCATCGACAGCACGATCCCGATCTTCGCGAACTCGGCGGGCTGGATCGAGAAGCCGCCGCCGAGCTGGATCCAGGAGTGCGCGCCGTTGACGGTCGAGCCGATCGGGCTGAGCGTCGCCAGCAGCAGCAGGATCACGCCGACGTAGACGAACGGCACCAGGGTGCGGACCCGCCGGGCTCCTATCGCTATCACCACGGCGCACAGCACCAGGGCGACGACGAAGTTGGTCAGGTGCCGGTAGAGGAAGTACTGCGGGTCCCCGTGGGTGAGGTTGTCGCGCCCGCGGGTCGCCGACCAGACCAGCAGCGAGCTGCCGAGCGAGAGGGCCAGCGCGGCCAGCAGCAGTATCCAGTCCAGCCGCCACAGCGGTGAGTCCTTGGCCAGGGCCTTGGAGACCCCGGTACGCTGCGGAGCCAGCCGCAGCTGCCGGTAGGAGCCGTAGGAGCTCATGCGCCCCCCTCGCTTCGCTCAGCAGGCGCTTCGCACAACGCGCACCTTCCGACGATTCGCTCGCTCCGCTCACTCATGCCCGTCCCCTTCCCGGGCGGTTCGGTTCGAGCGCGGCATCGGCCGCGGTGTACGGCGCCGGGCTGTCGGCCGGCGGCGTCGGGTCGAGGAAGGCCGTCGCCGGGGCCGCGTCCGCCTGGGCCGGGGTGACGGCCGGCAGCACCGGGGCCGGGGCGGGCACGCCCGGTGCCGGGTCGATCGTGTAGGAGGCCGGCTTGATGATCGCGGTGCCGTCCGGGTTGAACTTCGGCAGCTCGCTCTGCGGCGTCGGCAGCAGCGCCTTGCCGTTGTCGATGGTGCCCTTGTCGTCCACGCCGTACAGCGCCTGGTAGATCCGGCGGATGGCGTCACCGGAACCGCCGGAGCCGGTGCCGCCCTGGCTGATCGTCATGATGACCGCGTAGTCCTTGCTGTACGTGTCCAGCCACGAGGTGGTCTGCTTGCCCTCGACCTCGGCGGTGCCGGTCTTGGCGTGCAGCGCGATCTTGTCCTGCGGCCAGCCGTTGAACTTCCAGGCGGCGGTACCGCTGGTGATGACACCAGCGGTGGCCTGGTCGATGTAGCTGAGCAGCTTCTGGTCGCCGGGGAACTTGGCGTCCTCGTGCGGGGCGATCTCGCGGACGAGATCCCCGCTCGGGCTTATCACGGCCTTGGCGATGGTCGGCCGGTAGAAGGTGCCGCCGTTGGCCAGCGCCGAGTAGATACGGGCCATCTGGACCGGGGTGACGAGCGTGTCGCCTTGGCCGATCGCGTAGTTGACGGCGTCACCGGCGCGCATCTGGTAGCCGTCGGCGCAGTTCTCGCGGGCGATCTGGTCGGAGAAGCTGTTGCCGCCCTTCTGCGCCTGCGCGCACCAGGCGTCCTTGTTGTTGTCGTAGAAGGACTGCTTCCACTGCCGGTCCGGTACCCGGCCGGTGACCTCGGACGGCAGGTCGATGCCGGTCTTGGCGCCGAGACCGAACTGGTGGGCGGTCTTGAAGAACCAGTCGCCCGGATCCTTCTTCGGCTTGATGCCGCCGTCCTTCATCCACTGGTCGTACGCCAGGCCGTAGAAGACGGTGTCACAGGAAACCTCCAGCGCCTTCTCCAGGGAGATGGCACCGAAGTTCTCGCTCTCGAAGTTCTTGAACTCGCGGCCGCCGATGGTCATGCTCTTGGGGCACGGGTAGGTGCCGTCCAACGAGTAGCCGGCCTGCACGGCGGCGGTGGTCGAGACGACCTTGAAGGTCGAGCCGGGGGCGGACTGACCCTGTATGGCCCGGTTCAGCAGCGGGAAGTTGGAACCCTTGCTGGTCAGTGACTGGTAGTCCTTGCCGCTGATGCCGCCCACCCAGAGGTTGGGGTCGTAGGTCGGGGCACTCGCCATCGCGATGATCCGCCCGGTGTGCACGTCCATCACGACGGCGGCACCGGAGTCGGCCTCGTAGTTGCGGTTGGTGACCTTGTCGAAGGTGTTCCGGGCGTCGGCCATGGCCTGCGCCAGGTTGTCCTCGACCACCTTCTGCACCCGGGCGTCGATGCTGGTGACCAGGTTGTTGCCGGTCTGCGGCGCGACGGTGCCGGCGGTGCCGATCACCCGGCCGAGGTTGTCCACCTCCAGCTTGGTGATGCCGGCGGTGCCGCGCAGGTCGCGGTCGTACACCGACTCCAGCCCGGCCCGGCCGATCTGGTCGGCCGGCAGGTAGCGGTCCAGGCCGCTCTTGTCGGCGGTCTTGCTGACCTCGTCGTCGGTGACCGGTGAGAGGTAGCCGAGCACCTGGGCCATGTTGGCGCCCTCGATGCCGGTGTAGCGGCGCACGGCGGTGGGCTGCGCGGTGATCCCGGGAAAGTCCTCGCGGCGCTCCATTATCTGCATCGCCTGCTGGGTGGTCGCCTCCTTGGTGACCGGGATCGGCTGGTAGGGCGAGCCGTTCCAGCAGGGCTGCGGGGTCTTGGCGTCGCAGAGCCGGACCTTCTCCTGCACGTCCTTGGCCGACATGCCCAGCACCTCGGCGAGGCGGCCCAGCACCGCCTTGCCGCCGTCCTTCTGCTGCAGCAGCGAGGTACGGCTGACGGACACCACCAGCCGGGCCTCGTTGCCGGCCAGGATCCGCCCGGAGGCGTCCAGGATCTCGCCGCGGACGGACGGCTCGACCACCTCGCGGATGTGGTTGCCGGTCGCCTTGGCGGTGTAGACGCTGGCGTTGCGGATCTGCAGGTACCACAGCCGTCCGCCCAGGGTGGCGAGCAGCGACAGCACCAGGATCTGCAGTACCACCAGACGGATCGTCACCCGCCGGGTTCGGCCGGTCTCGGGGATGTTGCTCACGTCTCGTGCGCTCCAGGGTGCGGGAAAGTCGGGAGATCGGGGGCCTGGACGGGCCGGGTTACGGGCGCCGGGCGAAGCCGGGGACGCGCCGCTTCCTGTACTTCGGGCCGGACGAGACCTCACGCGTGGTGCGGTAGCGGGCCAGGGTGCCGAGGCCCGGGCCGCCCTCGTCGTCGTCGCTGGCGGCGGTCACCGGGTCGCGGCCGAAGCGGCGGCCGAGCAGCATCACCAGCGGCACCACGAACGGGGCCAGCAGCAGGTCGTACAGCAGGGCGCTGATCACCAGGCCGCCGAGGCCCACGTGCCGGGCCGCGGTGTCGCCGACTAGGGCGCCGACCATGGCGTACAGCACGGTGGAGGCGATCGCCGCGGCGCCGACCACCAGCAGCGCGCTGGAGACCGAGCGCTGTCGGCCGTGCTCGGGGCGCAGCAGCCCGGCGGCGTATCCCATCAGGCAGAGCACCAGGGCGTAGCGGCCGATGGCGTGGTCGGAGGGCGGCGCGAGGTCGGCGAGCAGGCCGGCCGAGAAGCCGACCAGGCAGCCGCCGGTCGGCCCGTAGACCATGGCCAGACCGACCACGACCAGCAGCAGTATGTCCGGGGTGGCTCCCGGGAGCTGGAGCCGGCCGAACACGCTGACCTGGAGGATCAGGCCGAAGAGGATCAGTGCGGCGGAGACGGGGATGCGGGCGAGGCGCATGGCTCAGTTCCCCCCATTGGGCTTGGCGGGCGGGGTGCTGGCCGCGGGGGCCTGCGGCTGGACGGGCGCGGCGGGGGCCTGGCTCTGGCCCGGGGCGGGCGGCAGGACGGCGTCGCGCGGATCGGCGCGCGGCGGCACGACCACCACGCCGACCAGGTCCAGCCGGGTGAACTGGACGAAGGGCTCGACCAGGATGGTCTTGGTCAGCTGGCCCGCGTTGGCCTGGACCTCGGTGACCTTGCCGACGGGGACGCCGGGCACGAACGGGTGGCCGCTCTGCGAGCCGAAGGTGACCAGCCGGTCGCCGGTCTTGACCTGCGCCTTGCCGTTGAGCAGGGAGACCTTCATCGGGCTGTCGCCGCCGCCGGAGGCGAAGCCGATCTCGCCGCTGCCCTCCAGCCGGGTGCCGGCCGAGAAGCCGGGGTCGGAGGCGAGCAGCACGGTGGCGGTGGTCGGGGCGATGGTGGTGATCCGGCCGACCAGGCCCTGGCCGTTGATCACGGTCATGTCGCGGGTGAGGCCGTCGTCGCTGCCGGCGTCGATGGTGATGGTCCAGGAGAAGCCCTGGGCCGGGCCGATCGCGATGACCTGGGCGGCCTTGACGGTGTATCCGCCAGCGCCCGCGGTGCGCAGCAGGTCGTCCAGTTGCTTGGTGCGCCCGCTCGCCATGTCGGAGGAGGCGAGCTTCTGTCGCAGTTCGGTGTTCTCGCGGGCGAGTTGGTCGGTGCGGCCGTTGTTGGTGGCGGCGTCGCGGAAGGCGCGGACGGTGTTGGCGACCGGGTCGACCACGGTGGCGGCGCCGCGCTCGACCGGGCCGAGGACGCGGGCGGCCGCGTGGCGGGCCGGGCCGAGCGGGGAGTCCTCACCGCCCTTGATGTCCACGGTGATGAGCGCGAAGGCGACGGCCACCAGCAGGATGAGCAGCAGCCGGCTCTCTCGTGTGTCCCTCACGGTGCTGGTACTGCCCCTTCGTACCTGGCAGCCGCCCGGGGCTGTGGGGCCCGGGCGGCTGCCCGTTCAGTTGAGTGTCGGATGTGTCGTCGTGGTGCTAACGGCGCGGCTGGGCGTCCAGTACCTGCTGGAGCGCCTCGAACTCCTCGACGCACTTGCCGGAGCCGAGTGCGACGGAGTCGAGCGGGTTCTCGGCGATGTGGATCGGCATGCCGGTCTCGCGGCGCAGCCGCTCGTCCAGGCCGCGCAGCAGGGCGCCGCCACCGGTGAGCACGATGCCGCGGTCCATGACGTCGCCGGCCAGCTCGGGCGGGCACTGGTCGAGGGTGGTCTTGACCGCGTCGATGATCGAGTTGACCGGCTCGTCGATGGCCTCGCGGACCTCGGCGGCGGAGATGACCACGGTCTTGGGCAGGCCGCTGACCAGGTCGCGGCCGCGGATCTCGGCGTGCTCGTCCTTCTCGCCCTCCAGGCCGAAGGCGCTGCCGATGCTCATCTTGATCTGCTCGGCGCTGCGCTCGCCGAGGAGGAGGGAGTACTCCTTCTTGATGTGCTGGACGATCGCGTTGTCCAACTCGTCGCCGGCCACCCGGATGGACTGGGCGGTGACGATGCCGCCGAGGGAGATCACGGCGACCTCGGTGGTGCCGCCGCCGATGTCGACGACCATGTTGCCGGTGGCCTCGTGGACGGGCAGGCCGGCGCCGATCGCGGCGGCCATCGGCTCCTCGATGATGTGCACCTGGCGCGCGCCGGCCTGCGAGGAGGCCTCGATGACGGCGCGGCGCTCGACGCCGGTGATGCCGGAGGGCACGCAGACCACGACGCGCGGGCGGGCGAGGTAGCGGCGGCGGTGGATCTTGAGGATGAAGTAGCGCAGCATCCGCTCGGTGATCTCGAAGTCGGCGATGACGCCGTCCTTGAGTGGGCGGATGGCGACGATGTTGCCGGGCGTGCGGCCGATCATCTTCTTGGCCTCGACGCCGACCGCGAGGATGCCGCCGGTGTTGGTGTTCACCGCGACGACGGACGGCTCGTTGAGGACGATCCCCTTGCCCCTGACGTACACCAGCGTGTTGGCAGTTCCGAGGTCGATCGCCAAGTCGCGGCCGATGAACGACAGGTTGCTCGCCATGGGGTGTGGGTGCCTTCCCGGGCTCGGAGTTCATGGGGGGTGGACGAATGCACGCCCATGCTTGGGCGGAGACCAGCTGAGCTGCCTTACCGGGCCCTTGAGTCGCGTCCATCGTAGTCACGCCGCACGGTACGGACGTCGACGTGGGGCATACCGTCCATTGTCCGGAGCGTGATCGCTTCTCCGAGCATTGGGACGCCGTGTCGGCGCCCGCAGTTCCCTATTTCACGATAAGAATGCCCCGGCCGGGCCAATGGTCCCGACCAGGGCAGTCCCAAGGTCCTCCGGGGCGTGACGCCCCGTCCGCCCGGGCGTGTCGCCCGGCTCGGATCAGGCGTGCGCCGGGAAGAAGATCTTGATCTCGCGCTCGGCGGACTCCGGGGAGTCGGAGGCGTGGATCAGGTTCTCGCGGGTGATGGTCGCGTAGTCGCCGCGGATGGTGCCGGCCCCGGCCTCCAGCGGGTTGGTGGCGCCGGCCAGCATGCGGATGCCCTTCACGACCTCCTCGCCCTCGACGATCATCGCGATCGACGGGCCGGAGGTCATGAACTCCAGCAGCGGCTCGTAGAACGGGCGGCCGACGTGCTCCGCGTAGTGCTGCTCCAGCGTCGCCCGGTCGAAGGTGCGCAGTTCCATGGCGGCGAGCTGCCAGCCGGCCTTGCGCTCGATGCGGCTGATGATCTCGCCGGCCAGGCCGCGGCGGACGGCGTCGGGCTTGAGCAGGACGAGAGTGCGCTGGGACACGGTGCGTCTCCTGGGGATTCGGTTCGGCAGACAGTCGGGTCGACGAGGTGGGAGCCGACAGGGCAGAGATTACCTTGCGTACACGGCGTGTCGGTTCGCCGGTCCGCGCCCTAGCCCTGTAGGGCCGCCCCGGCCTCGGCGGCCGCGCGGGCGGCCTTGAACCGGTCCACCTTGCGGCCGTAGTGCACCGAGCACCACCACAGGCCGGCGAAGACGACGCCGAGGCCGAACATGGTCGGCAGGACGAAGCCGCTGGCGATCAGGCCGACCTGCAGCACCCAGCCGACCTGCACCGCGCCGGGGCGGTTGATCATGCCGCAGAGCGCCAGGCACAGCGCCATCGCGATGCCGCTGACGATCCACACGCTGGCGGTCGAGACGCCGGAGAGCCGCATCGCGACCAGCGCCGCGAACATGATCAGCAACGCCTCGCCGATCAGCGTGGAGGAGCAGAGCGTCCTCATGTCACTTCCTCCCGAGCAGCAGGCGGGCCTCGCCCACCGTGATGACCGAACCGGTGACCAGTACCCCGGCGCCGCCGAGGTCGCCCTCCTCCTCGGCCAGGGTGACGGCCGCGGCGATGGCGTCGTCGAGCCGGGGCTCGACCTGGACGCGGTCCTCGCCGAAGACCTCCACGGCCAGGGCCGCGAGGGCGTCCACGTCCATCGCGCGGTGGGTGGAGTTCTGGGTGATGACGACCTCCGCCAGGATCGGCTCGAAGGCCTCCAGCACGCCCGTCACGTCCTTGTCCCCGGAGGTGCCGATCACCCCGACCAGACGGGTGAAGCCGAAGGACTCGGAGATCGCGGCGACGGTGGCCTGGGCGCCGTGCGGATTGTGCGCGGCGTCCAGGATGATCGTGGGGCTGCGGCGGACGACCTCCAGGCGGCCCGGCGAGGAGACGCCGGAGAAGGCCTGGCGGATCTTGTCCACGTCGAGCTGCCCGCCGCGGGCGCCGCCGACGCCGAAGAAGGCCTCGACCGCGGCCAGCGCGAGCGCCGCGTTGTGCGCCTGGTACTCGCCGTGCAGCGGGATGAAGACGTCCTCGTACTCTTCGCCGCCCAGCCCGCGCAGCGTCACCAGCTGGCCGCCGACGGCGAGTTCGCGGCGGATCACGCCGAACTCCATGCCCTCACGGGCGACCGTGGCGTCCACCTCGACGGCCCGGCGCAGGATGGTCTGGGCAGCGTCCAGCTGCTGCTGGGCGACCACGGCGACGGCGCCGGGCTTGATGATCCCGGACTTCTCGACCGCGATCTCGCCGGTGGTCTCGCCGAGCTTGTCGGTGTGGTCCAGCCCGATCGGGGTGATCACCGCGACGGCGGCGTCGATGACGTTGGTGGCGTCCCAGGAGCCGCCCATGCCGACCTCGACCACGGCGACGTCCACCGGGGCGTCGGCGAAGGCTGCGTAGGCCATGCCGGTCAGCACCTCGAAGAAGGACATCGGCACCGGCTGGGCCGCGTCGACCATCTGCACGTAGGGCTCGATGTCGCGGTAGACCTCGACGAAGCGCTCGGGGCTGATCGGGGCGCCGTCCAGGCTGATCCGCTCGGTGACGGTCTCCACGTGCGGGCTGGTGTAGCGACCGGTGCGCAGCTCGAAGGTGTTGAGCAGCTGCTCGATCATCCGGGCGGTGGAGGTCTTGCCGTTGGTGCCGGTGACGTGGATGGAGGGGAAGGACTGCTGGGGCTGGCCCAGGATGTCCATCAGCGCCTCGATCCGGTCGAGCGAGGGCTCCAGCTTGTTCTCCGGCCAGCGCTTGGAGAGCTCCAGCTCGACGTCGCGCAGGGCGTCGCCGGTGCCGCCGTCGGCGGGGCGGAGGGTGTACGGGTTCGGGTCGGCCTTGTCGCTCACGACCACAGTCTACGGAGCGACGGCGGCCCGTCCTCACAGGGTGAGAGCGAAGCCGGGGGTCGGGGTGTGGGTCGGGGTGAGAACGGCCACTTCGACCCGGCTTTGACCCATACCTCCGACTCACTCCATTTGTCATTGCTTTAGCAAGTTTGAACGGCAATGAAGCATCGATTCGCAACCTACGGGAGCCAACAGCCTTTGATCATGAGGAGTGCAGGCCCCGGCCGGTTCGGGATCAGACCCCGGCCCGGGCCTCCGGGACGTGCGCGGCACCACCGTGCCGACGGCGCAACTCGGCGGTGATCTCGGCGAGTTCGCCCTCGGGCAGCAGCGGCAGCATCATCGCGACGCCCTGCAGCAGGCCGCCGAGCAGGTAGGTGGTGTCGGCCGTCGCGGCGACCAGCCCACGGACCTCGGCCACCTCGCCGGCCGCGACCGCCTCGATCAGCTGGGCGGCGTTCGCGGTCTCCTCGTCCACCTGGACCGCGGCGGTGTCCTCCGGGGCCCGCCGGGCCATCGACCGCAGCACCCGGTCGCCGACCTCGGGGGCGTACGCCTTGCGGACGGCCTCGGCGGCGATCCAGGTGAGCAGTGTGGTCACCTCCCGCTCGACGTTCTCCTCGAGCAGCAGGTCCAGCTCGTGGTCGAACGCGAGCTGGTTGCCGTGCCGGAAGGCGAGCAGCAGCGTCGCCGCCCTGGCCTTGGCCTCCTCGACCGCCGCGGCAGGCAGTTCCTCGGCCAACTCCTCGGTCACCACCACGCCATGCCCTCCCGTCCGTCGTTCAGCAGGAACGCTCAGCAGAAACGCCCTTCGGAAACTCCGTACACACCGTACACATCCGACCTGCAAACTTCCGCGAACGCGCGCGGGCAAGACCGGAATCAATTCGCTCGGAATAGGGCGTCACCCGGTCCAGGATGAATATTCGCCGGAAGAGAGCAATGTTGCTGCTCTATTAGGCGTAGCGAAAAAGGCGACCGGCGCGGTGCCCGGAAAACGCCGAGGGCCGCACCCCGCGTGTCGCGGAGTGCGGCCCCTCAACGGGCGCGGGCGGCTCAGCCCTGCGGCAGCGCCGCGAGCTGGGCGGTGATCCGGGCGATGTCGGCCTCGGCGGCCTCCTGACGGCCCCGGATCTTGGCGACCACCTCGTCCGGCGCCTTGGACAGGAAGGCCTCGTTGCCGAGCTTGGCGGTGGTCTGGGCCTTCTCCTTCTCGGCGGCCGCGAGGTCCTTGGCGAGGCGCTTGCGCTCCGCCGCGACGTCGATGGTGCCGGAGAGGTCCAGCGAGACGGTGGCGCCGGCCACCGGCAGCGAGGCGGTGGCCGCGAAGCCCTCCTCGGGCACGGTCAGCCGCAGCAGCGAGCGGATCGCGTCCTCGTGGGCGGACAGCGCGGTGCCGTCCAGCTCCAGGGCGGCCGGGACGCGCTGGCCCGGCTTGAGGCCCTGGTCCGTGCGGAACCGGCGGACCTCGGTGACGACCTGCTGCAGCGTGGCGATCTCGGCCTCGGCCTCGGAGTCGCGGAAGCCGCTGTCCTTCGGCCAGTCGGCGATGACCACCGACTCGGCACCAGTGAGGGTGGTCCACAGCGTCTCGGTGACGAAGGGCACGATCGGGTGCAGCAGTCGCAGGGTGACGTCCAGGACCTCGCCGAGCACCCGGCGCGCGGCGTCGGCCTGCGGGCCGCCCTTGGCCAGGGTGGTCTTCGAGAGCTCGACGTACCAGTCGAAGACCTCGTCCCACGCGAAGTGGTACAGCGCCTCGGAGAGCTTGGAGAACTGGTAGTCCTCGTACAGCCCGTCCACCTCGGCGACGGTGCTGCCCAGGCGCGACAGGATCCAGCGGTCGGTCGCGGTCAGCTCCTCCGGCGCGGGCAGCGGGCCCTCGACGGTGGCGCCGTTCATCAGCGCGAAGCGGGTGGCGTTCCAGATCTTGTTGGCGAAGTTGCGGGCCGCCTGGACCCAGTCCTCGCCGATCGGCACGTCGACACCCGGGTTGGCACCGCGCGCGAGCGTGAAGCGCAGCGCGTCGGAGCCGTACTTGTCCATCCAGTCCAGCGGGTTGACCACGTTGCCGAAGGACTTCGACATCTTCTTGCCGTTCTGGTCACGGACCATGCCGTGCAGCGCAATGGTGTGGAACGGCGGGGTGCCGTCCATCGCGTAGAGGCCGAACATCATCATCCGGGCGACCCAGAAGAACAGGATGTCGTAGCCGGTGACCAGCACGGAGTTCGGGTAGAACTTCGCGAGGCTCTCGGTCTGCTCCGGCCAGCCGAGCGTGGAGAACGGCCACAGTCCGGAGGAGAACCAGGTGTCCAGGACGTCGGTGTCCTGGTGCCAGCCCTCGCCGGTGGGCGGCTGCTCGTCGGGGCCGACGCAGACGATCTCGCCGTTCGGGCCGTACCAGACCGGGATGCGGTGGCCCCACCACAGCTGGCGCGAGATGCACCAGTCGTGCAGGTTGTCGACCCAGTCGAAGTACCGCTTCTCCATCTCCTGCGGGTGGATCTTGACCTTGCCGTCGCGGACCGCGTCACCGGCGGCCTTGGCGAGCGGGCCGACCTTGACCCACCACTGCATGGACAGCCGCGGCTCGATGGTGGTCTTGCAGCGCGAGCAGTGGCCCACCGAGTGGACGTACGGGCGCTTCTCCGCGACGATCCGGCCCTCGGCGCGCAGCGCGGCGACGATCGCCGAGCGGGCCTCCAGGCGGTCTAGGCCGAGGAAGGGGCCGTGCGCGGTGATGACGGCGTGCTCGTCCATCACGGCGATGTTCGGCAGGTTGTGCCGCTGGCCGATCTCGAAGTCGTTGGGGTCGTGCGCGGGCGTCACCTTGACGGCGCCGGTGCCGAACTCCGGGTCGACGTGGGCGTCGGCGACGATCGGGATGCGGCGGCCGGTCAGCGGCAGCTCGATCTCGGTGCCGATCAGGTGCTTGTAGCGCTCGTCCTCCGGGTGGACGGCGACCGCGGTGTCACCGAGCATCGTCTCGGCGCGGGTGGTGGCGACGACGATGGAGTTCTCGCCCTCGCCGTAGCGGATCGAGACCAGCTCGCCGTCGTCGTCCTGGTACTCCACCTCGATGTCCGAGATGGCGGTCAGGCAGCGCGGGCACCAGTTGATGATGCGTTCGGCGCGGTAGATCAGCTCGTCGTCGAAGAGCTTCTTGAAGATGGTCTGGACGGCCTGGGAGAGGCCCTCGTCCATGGTGAAGCGCTCGCGGGACCAGTCCACGCCGTCGCCGAGGCGGCGCATCTGGCCGGAGATCTGGCCTCCCGACTCCGCCTTCCACTTCCAGACACGCTCGACGAAGGCCTCGCGGCCCAGGTCGTGGCGGGACTTGCCCTCCTTGGCGAGCTCGCGCTCGACCACGTTCTGGGTGGCGATGCCGGCGTGGTCCATGCCGGGCTGCCAGAGCGCCTCGTAGCCCTGCATCCGCTTGCGGCGCACCAGCGCGTCGATCAGCGTGTGCTCGAAGGCGTGGCCGAGGTGCAGGCTGCCGGTGACGTTCGGCGGCGGGATGACGATAGTGAACGGGGGCTTGTCGCTCTTGGCGTCCGCCGTGAAGTAGCCACGCTCTACCCAGCGCTCGTACAGCTCGCCCTCTACGTCCGCGGGGGTGTAGGTCGTCGGAAGGGTTGCCGCATCGTCCCCGGTGGTGCTCACGGGGCGCTGGTTCGTCGTGTCGGTCACGACGCACAGTTTACGTAACCCCGGGCGCTGGTTACGAACCGCTTTCGGTCCGTGGACTCGCCCCGCCCGGCGCTCCCGTCACGGGCACCGTGCGGTAGCGTGCCCGGACGCTCGTCCAGGCATCCGGACGTGCACGGAACTACCCAACACCACGATCGGCCGCGGGTGCGGCGGGGGAGCACGAGGACAGATGTACGGCCAGGGACAGCAGTATCCGCAGGGTCAGCCCTACGGCGGTCAGCCCTACGGCGGTCAGCCGCCGCAGCAGCCCTACGGCGCCCCGCAGCCCCAGTACGGGTACCCGCCGCAGCAGCAGCCCTACGGCGCGCCGCAGCAACCGTACGGCGTGCCGCCGCAGGCTCCGTACGGGCAGCCCGGCTACCCGACGCAGCCGCAGAAGGGCAAGGGCGGTCTGGTGATCGGCCTGGTGATCGGCGCCCTGGTGCTGGGCGGCGGCGGTTTCGCCGCCTGGAAGTTCCTCGGCGGCAGCGACGCGGGCGGCCAGTACAAGCTCAGCGCCCCGCAGACGCTGCTGGACGGCTACGTCCAGAAGTCTGCGAAGGAGGAGGCCGCCGACATGAGCAAGCCCGACGTCGCGAAGGTCGGCAAGGACCTGCACGCGCTGGGGGCCAGCTACAGCAAGGGCGCCGACGTCAAGAACATGGACTCCCTCTCGATCATCGGCATCTACGGGGACATCAACGACCCGGACCAGATCATCGCGGACTCCAAGAAGGACAGCGGCGGGCTGACCTGGACCACGCCGATGACCGACTACCCCGCCAAGGACAGCCACGCCTCCTCGGGCAAGCTCAGCTGCGGTGTGGCCAGCGTCATCGCGGGCAAGCCCGGGCCGACGATCTGCGTGTGGGCGGACAAGTCCACCTTCGGCCGGGTCACCTTCACCCACCTCAGCCTGAGCGCCACCGGTGACGGCGGCAACCAGGGCATCACCCCGGACCAGGCCGCGGAGAAGACCCGGGCGATCCGCGACGCCATGAAGGTCGCCAAGTAACCCGCACCTCATGCGAAGGGGCCCCGCACCGGATCCGGACGCGGGGCCCCTTCGTATGACGGCCGTCGGGTCAGGCGCTCTTCTCGCGGCGCTCGCGCTTGATCATGTCGCGCGGGACGAGGGTGGGGATGGCGTGCTTGGAGACCACGTCCCCGGTGACCACCACGCGGGCGACGTCCTGGCGCGAGGGGACCTCGTACATCACGGACATCAGCACCTCCTCCATGATGGCCCGCAGACCGCGCGCGCCGGTGCCGCGCAGGATCGCCTGGTCGGCGATCGCCTCCAGCGCGTCCCGGGAGAACTCCAGCTCCACGCCGTCCAGTTCGAAGAGCTTGCGGTACTGCTTGACCAGCGCGTTCTTCGGCTCGGTGAGGATCTGCAGCAGCGCCTCGCGGTCGAGGTTGTGCACGCTGGTGATCACCGGCAGACGACCGATGAACTCGGGGATCATGCCGAACTTCACCAGGTCCTCGGGCATCACCTGGCGGAAGTGGTCGCTGGCGTCCGACTCGCGCTTGGAGCGGATGTTGGCACCGAAGCCGATGCCCTTGGCACCCGCGCGGCCCTCGATGATCCGCTCCAGGCCGGCGAACGCGCCGCCGACGATGAACAGCACGTTGGTGGTGTCGATCTGGATGAACTCCTGGTGCGGGTGCTTGCGCCCGCCCTGCGGCGGCACCGAGGCGGTGGTGCCCTCCAGGATCTTCAGCAGCGCCTGCTGCACGCCCTCGCCGGAGACGTCGCGGGTGATCGACGGGTTCTCGCTCTTGCGGGCGACCTTGTCGATCTCGTCGATGTAGATGATCCCGGTCTCGGCCTTCTTGACGTCGTAGTCGGCCGCCTGGATCAGCTTGAGCAGGATGTTCTCGACGTCCTCGCCCACGTAGCCGGCCTCGGTCAGCGCGGTGGCGTCCGCGATCGCGAACGGCACGTTCAGCATCCGGGCCAGGGTCTGCGCCAGCAGCGTCTTGCCGGAGCCGGTAGGGCCCAGCAGCAGGATGTTGGACTTGGCCAGCTCGATGGCGTCCTCGCGGCCGTTGCCGCCGCTGCGGCCGGCCTCACCGGCCTGGACGCGCTTGTAGTGGTTGTAGACGGCGACCGACAGCGCCTTCTTGGCGAGGTCCTGGCCGACCACGTACTGGTCCAGGAACTCGTAGATCTCACGCGGCTTCGGCAGTTCCTCGAAGCGGACCTCGGAGGTCTCGGCGAGTTCCTCCTCGATGATCTCGTTGCACAGGTCGATGCACTCGTCGCAGATGTACACGCCTGGGCCGGCGATCAGCTTCTTCACCTGCTTCTGCGACTTGCCGCAGAACGAGCACTTGAGCAGGTCGCCACCGTCTCCGATGCGTGCCACGAGGTGCTTCCCCTTCGCCAGGGGCCCCGCGGGGTTTCGGGGCCTGGTGCTGTGGACCGTCCGCGCCGACGGCGCTCGGTCTCGCTATCCGACGGTACTCTGCCGGACCCGTGATTCCGTCCTCTTCGCCGGGTCTGCCCTACGCCCTGGGCGAATTGATACCGAACAGATGCCGTGACAGAGCCCGCCAACAGGCCGGGGCGGGGCGCGCAACCGGGTGCGCGCCCCGCCCCGACGGTGCCGGCCTCAGGAGGTCAGCGAGGTCTTGCGGGTGGAGATGATCTGGTCGACCAGGCCGTACTCGACGGCCTCCTCGGCGGTCAGGATCTTGTCGCGCTCGATGTCCTCGCGCACCTGCTCGACCGACTTGTTGGAGTGCTTGGAGAGCATCTCCTCCAGCTGCTCGCGCATCCGGAAGATCTCCTTGGCCTGGATCTCCAGGTCGGACACCTGACCGCGGCCGGTCTCGGTGTACGGCTGGTGGATCAGGATCCGGGCGTTCGGCAGCGCCATCCGCTTGCCGGGGGTGCCGGCGGCGAGCAGCACGGCCGCGGCGGAGGCCGCCTGGCCCATGCAGACCGTGGTGATGTCCGGCTTCACGTACTGCATCGTGTCGTAGATGGCCGTCAGGGCCGTGAACGAGCCGCCGGGCGAGTTGATGTACATCTGGATCTCGCGGTCCGGGTCCATCGACTCCAGGCACAGCAGCTGCGCCATGATGTCGTTGGCCGAGACGTCGTCCACCTGCGAGCCGAGGAAGATGATGCGCTCCTCGAACAGCTTGGCGTACGGGTCGTACTCGCGGATGCCCTGCGTGGTGCGCTCGACGAAGCGCGGGACGATGTAGCGGCCCTCGGCGCGCATGTCCTCGACGCGGGCCTTGGCGGCCGACAGGCTGGGGATGTTCATGGGGGTTCTTGTCCTCCGGGGCGTTGGGGCTGTGGTCTCGTGGGCCGGGCCGAGGCTCAGGCGCCCGTGCCGCCGCCGCCGGGGACGTCCGCGGCGCTGTGCATGATCGCGTCGATCAGGCCGTACTCCTGGGCCTCCTCCGGAGTGAACCAGCGGTCGCGGTCGGAGTCCCTGGTGATCTGCTCGAAGGACTGGCCGCTGTGGAAGGAGATCAGCTCGGACATCCGCTTCTTGGTGCGGAGCAGTTGCTCGGCCTGGATGCGGATGTCGGTGGCCGAGCCGCCGAGGCCCGCGGAGGGCTGGTGCATCAGGATGTTGGCGTTCGGCAGCGAGAAGCGCTTGCCCTTGGCGCCGGCGGTCAGCAGGAACTGGCCCATCGAGGCGGCCATGCCCATCGCGATGGTGACGACGTCGTTCTTGATGTACTGCATGGTGTCGTAGATCGCCATGCCGGCCGAGATCGAGCCGCCCGGGGAGTTGATGTAGAGGAAGATGTCCTTTTCCGGGTCCGCGGCCAGCAGCAGCAGCTGGGCGGTGATCTTGTTGGCGATGTCGTCGTCGACCTGCTGGCCGAGGAAGATGATCCGCTCGTTGAGCAGCCGGTTGTAGACCTGGTCGCCGAGGCCGCCGAGCACGTCACCAGCGGCGGCGTGCGGCGCCATCGGGCCAGGCATCTGCATCTGCGGGAACGTCACTTAGCCACCTGCTCAGTCGATTTGGACGGTCGCTCCACGGCCGTCACGGTGTCGCACAGCTTCCGGGTATCACGTCGTGATTGTTGCTGTCCAAGGACCCTAACGCGCAGGCCGCGCCGCAGAATCCCTCACGCAGAACTGTTCGCTGTGAGCGCAGGGTCGCGCCGGCGCGCGGGCGGGACGACAGCGGGCCCGGACACCGTACGGCGTCCGGGCCCGCTGTGCTGCCTCAGGGGGCTACCGGGGCTCAGGCCTCGGTGTTCTCCTCGGCGCTCTCGACGGCCTCGACGGCCTCGACGGTCTCGCCCGACTGCGCCTCGTCGACCTCGTCGTCATCGAAGTTGATCTCGTTGCCCTCGGTGTCGACGACCTTGGCGGCCTCGACCACGGTGGCCAGCGCCTTGCCGCGGGCGACCTCGCCGACCAGCAGTGGAACCTGGCCGCCCTGGACGACCTGCTGGGCGAACTGGTCCGGGGTGAGGCCCGAGCCGGCGGCGCGGCGGATGAGGTGCTCGGTGAGCTCCTCCTGGTTAACCCCCAGCTCCTCGTTGGCGACGATCTGGTCCAGGACGAACTGGGTCTTGATGCCCTTCTTCGCCTGCTCCTCGATCTCCGCGTCCCACTCCTCGCGGGTCTTGCCCTGGGTCTCCAGGTAGGTGTCGAGGTTCAGGCCCATCGGCTCGAGCTGGTGGTGCTCGACGTTGTGCTTGCGGGTCTCGATCTCGTCCTTGAGGAGCTTCTCGGGGTACTCGATCTCAACCAGCGCGAGCAGCGCGTCCAGCACCTTCTCCTGGGCCTGGGTGGCCTGGTCGTACTCCTTCATGCGCTCCAGGCGCTTGCGGGAGTCGGCGCGCAGGTCCTCCAGGGTGTCGAACTCGCTGGCCAGCTGGGCGAACTCGTCGTCCAGCTCCGGCAGCTCCTTCTCCTGGACGGCGGTGACGGTGACGGTGACCTCGGAGGTCTTGCCCGCCTGGGTGCCGCCCTTGAGCTCGGTGCTGAAGGTCTTCTCCTCGCCGGCGGACAGGCCGGTCACGGCCTCGTCGATGCCGTCGATCAGGCGGCCCGAGCCGATCTCGTAGCTGACGCCGTTGGCGGTGCCGTCCTCCGGCACCTCGCCGTCGACCTTGGCGACGAGGTCCACGACCACGATGTCACCGGCGGCGGCGGCGCGCTCGACGTCCTTGACCGAGGAGAAGCGCTCGCGCAGCTGCTCCAGCGACTTCTCGATGTCCTCGTCGGAGACGGCGATCGGGTCGACGGTCACCTCGATGGAGGAGAACTCCGGCAGGGTGATCTCCGGGCGGATGTCCACCTCGGCGGTGAACTTCAGGTCACCGCCGTCGGCGATCTTCTCGACACCCTCGATGTTGGTGATGTCGGGCTGGCCGAGGACCTCGATCTTGCCCTCGTCGACGGCCTGCGTGTAGAAGCGCGGCAGGGCGTCGTTGACGGCCTCCTCCAGCACGGCGCCACGGCCGAAACGCTGGTCGATGACGCGAGCCGGGATCTTGCCCTTGCGGAAGCCCGGAACCGTGACCTGCTGGTTGATCTTCTTGTACGCCGCGTCGAGGCTGGGCTTGAGCTCCTCGAAGGGCACCTCGACGGTGAGTCGAACCCGGGTCGGGTTCAGAGTCTCGACGGCGCTCTTCACGGTTAGGTCTCCTATGGGCTTGCGGTCAGGTTGCCTCCGCCCGATCCGTTCCGCCCGGCCGGAGCCGGTACGGGTGGTTCGGGCGAGACGGGCGATGGGCGGTTGGAGCTGCATCTCCCGTGTGGGTGGACGGTGAGCTTGACTCCTCGCCCTCGTGCGGTTGACCTGGGTGGACGCCACAGGGACTACCGCCAGCGCCCCATCCTACCGGTACCACGAAAGGCGGACGCCAGACGCCACCGTACCGCCCCAACAGAACAGGGCCCCGCCCGGTGGGCGAGACCCTGCGCACTCACTGTCGGGGTGACCGGATTCGAACCGACGGCCTTCCGCTCCCAAAGCGGACGCGCTACCAAACTGCGCCACACCCCGTGGTGCCGAGAGGAAGCGTACACGCCGGGCCTGCACGGCTCGTCGACTATTTCGGGGCGGGGCGGAAGAGGGTGCGCGACGAATGCGGTGTGCACGGGAGCGGCCGGACCAGGTACGCTGTCTCCCGAACTTCCGGCCGGAAACGGCTCGGGGGGTCGCGCGGGCGTAGCTCAATGGTAGAGCCCTAGTCTTCCAAACTAGTCACGCGAGTTCGATTCTCGTCGCCCGCTCTTCCGGTCCGGCCCCGGTGCGCCCAGCGCACCGGGGCCGTCGGCGTTCCCGGCATCCCGGGCCCCGGGAGGCCCCGGCGGCCTCAGAGCCCGAGCCGGGCGGCCCGGGCGGCGGCCCGGTCGAGCAGCTGGTGCACATCACCCTCCCGGGTGGCGGGGCGGTCGTTGTACTCGTCCGGGGAACGCGCCGGGCGCCCGGTGGCGTGCAGCACCTCCATCAGCTGGACCCGGGCGGTGCACACGGTCACCGGGGTGCCGTAGCCGTGCGCCAGGACCGCGGCCTGGGCGCCGAGCAGGCAGACCCGGCCGGCCTGGTCCCACATCGCGCCCTGCAGCCAGCCGTGGGCGCCGATGTAGCGGGAGGCGAGCCGCAGGTGGTCGGCGGCGCTGACCGGGACGGGCCGGGCGGGGCGGCGCAGCGCCCGGTCGAGCAGGGTGGCCCGGGGCACCGGGTGGCCGGCGCTCCAGGGGCGCAGGGTGCTGCCGTACCGGCAGACGTACGGCGCCGGGGTGCGCGCGGGGGCGGGCAGCGAGGCGAGGTAGGCCTCGATCTCGGCGACCAGGCCGGAGCCGTCCGGACCCGCCAGTAGCCCCGAAACCAGTAGCCCCGAAAGGGGGGTCCCGAGCGGCGGAAGGGGCGTCAGGTCGGTGCGGGGCATGCGGGTTCTCCAGGCGGGCGGCCTTCAGGTTCCGCTCCCCAAAGTGGGGCATTCGGGACATTTCCGCGACCGGAGGACCCGGGGGTCCGGGCGGTTTCCCGGTTGACGGTCGGGCCGATAGCCTCGGCTGCGTTCGAGCGCAGTTCGAGCGCGACCTCAGCCGGCGCGCTCCCGAGGTGGAGGAGTCCCGGTGCATCCGCAGGAGCGACTGGCCGTCATACAGCGCTGTGTGGTCCGGGAGATGGCGCGACTGGGCCAGGAGTTCCATCCGGACGGCGAGGTCGTGCGCGGCCCGGACACCACGGCGGTGGCGGTGCGCGAGCACCCCGGGGACGACGGCGCCGGGCACGTGGACCTCGGCTTCGTGCTGCAGCTGGGCCGGGCGGGCGCGCCGGTGGTCTGGGACTGCGCGGCGGGCCTCGGCAAGACCGAGGAGGAGAAGCTCGCGAACGCCGTGAAGATGTGGGCGACCACCACCGCCTCGGTGCTGGTCGAGCTGGCGGACGGGCGCGGGGTGCACGCCGACCACCCCGATCTGCCCGAACTCCCGGGCTGGCGCGCGGTGCAGGGCCCGGCAGCGGTGTTCGGCTTCGGCAACGAGCACCTGGCGGCGTGGCTCGCCGAGCACCGGGTGCTGCCGGCGCTGGCGCCCGCGCTGCGCGCGGAGCTGACCGGGCCGGGCCCGGTGGGGGTGAAGCTCTTCCTGGGCGGGAAGGCGGGCGACGACGTCGCCGAGGTCCGGGTGGGCGGCGAGGTGTCGGAGGCGGCCTCCGCGGCGCTCCGCGCGCTGGACTGGCCGCGCGGTGAACGACTGTGCTGGGCACGGCTGTTCGTACTACTGACCGCGGAGCGGGCAGCGCCGGTCACGGCCGCGCCGACGGGTGCCGCGGCACCCGCGCCCCTGCGCGTCCCGGCCCCGGCGGCGGCACGCCCCCGGGGTCTGTTCGCCCGCTGGCGGGAGGCCAGACGGGCCGGCCGGTGACCCGGCGGCCCGGCCCGGTCAGCCGCCGGTGATGCTGGAGATGCTGTGCGCCAAGTTGGACAGCAGGGAGTTGATCGAGGTCGCCATGGTGGTCTCGTGCAGCATGAAGCCGAACAGGGCGGCGACGATCGCGTGCGGGATCTTCAGCTGCTTGTTCCGGATGAAGATGATGCACAGGATCGCGAACAGGACCAGCGCGGAGACGGAGAGTGCCACCCGGACTCACTTCCTCGTTTCATAGCGTGGTGCCGCCGCCCGGCGGCACCTGCGAAGCCGGACCCCGGCCTGTCCGACGGTCCCGAGGCGGAATCGCGGACCGTCCGGCGCAGTGCCGGTGAGGGAGCCCGCGCTCGACCGCTGTCTGACGTGCCGCACGTGTCGCCCCCCATCCCCCGAATCCTGAACAGTCCCGCCCGGACTCAGTGTGGTCGACCGTGCCGATTGCGTAAAGGTCTGACTGTCAGCCCAACGCCGATATCCTGCGATGCGAGACGAGTTTCCGCCGACCGGGACGATAGCGGAGCCGTTCTGACGAATGGTCGGCGGGGCGGTGCTGAGCGGCCGGGAAACGTCCGGGGGCAGGGAGCGGAAGCCGCTGATCCGGTCAGCCGACGGGGCGTCCGATATGGCCGAAGATCAGCTGCCAGGCTTGACAGCGGGGTGCCGGTGGCATGTGACGTCGGGTCCGGCGGATCCGGCCCCGTCGTGCCGGGACGTGCCGTCAGTCGCGCCAGAGCAGCAGGACCGCGCGGTCGTCGTTGATGTCCCGGGCCACCGTCTCGATCAGCGCGGCCGCGGCCCCCGCACCGGTGCCCGGGGCACCGCCGGGGACCAGTCGGTCCGCCTCCCCCATCAGCCGGTCCATGCCCTCGGCGAGGTCCCGGCCCGGCGCCTCGACCATGCCGTCGGTGCAGAGCATCAGCACGTCACCGCGGTTCAGCCGGCCGCGCACGCCCTCGAACTTGGCGCCGTCGTAGATCCCGAGCAGCGGGCCCTCGGCCTCCTTGACCTCCCAGCGGCCGGCGCCCGCCAGCCGCTGCATGCCCGGCAGGTGCCCGGCCGAGAGCAGCTCGTACTCGCCGGTGTCCAGGTCCAGCACCAGGTGGACGGCGGTGGCGAAGCCCTCCTCCCAGGACTGGCGCAGCAGGTAGCCGTTGGCGGCGGGCAGGAAGTCGTGCGCGGGCAGCGAGCCGACCAGGCCGCCGAAGGCGCCGGACAGCAGCAGCGCCCGGGAGCCGGCGTCCATGCCCTTGCCGGAGACGTCCGCGAGGACCACCTCCAGCAGCCGCTGGCCGGGGCCGGTGCGGGCGGCCACCACGAAGTCGCCGGAGAAGGACTGCCCGCCGGCCGGGCACAGCGCCATGTCGGCGTGCCAGCCGTCCGGCAGCCGGGGAACCCGGCTCTGCACCCGCAGCCGCTCGCGCAGGTCGAACAGCATGGTGGAGCCGCCCCACCAGGGCACGCCGACCCGGGCCCGGAACTGGGCCAGCAGCAGGCCGCCCACGCCGGCGGCGCCGACCACCAGGGCCGCGCCGGGGGTGACGCCGTAGACGTAGGCCTCCGGGTTCTCGCTGGCGACCCGCTGGCCGGTGTGGATCACGGACTCGGCGGACAGGCCGAGGGCGGCCAGCGCGTAGAGCACCACCAGGCTGCCGGGGCGCAGCAGCAGCGCGCCGGCCAGGATCGGCAGGACCAGGGCGGTGGGCGGGGCCCAGTCGGGGATCCAGACGTTGAGCACGATCAGCAGCGGGACGAGCAGGGCGAGCGCGCAGAGCACCGGCCAGTCGGCGGCGCCGCCGCGGAAGTAGTCGACACCGGCCGTGCGCAGCCTTCGGCGGACCCGGCGGAGCCTCTTGCGCAGCCGGGCCGTCACGGGCTCGGACGCCGGGGCGACGCCGGGCCTCGTCGCAGTCGTCTGGGGCGTTGCGCCCGGCGGTCTGCCAGCCATGGGGCCCGACCCTATCCACGGGTGCGGCCCGGCGTCGACGGCTCGGGGGCGGTCGACGGCGTCGGCGCGCGGGGCGCTCAGCGGGTTTCGGCCGATCGGAGCGGTGCCGGGCGCGCCGTCAGGAGGCGTACGCCGGTTGGGCGTACGGAACAGGCGCGCGGTGTGCGCGCCCTGCGTGCGGGGGTGTGCGCGCGCCGGGGCCTGTGGCCGATCCCACAGGTCCGGGGCTTGCGGCGGGTCTCGCGGATCCCTACCGGGCCCCGGGCGGAAACGGCGGCGGCCGGCCGCACGGGAGGTGCGGCCGGCCGTCGGGGACGGGTGGGGGCGGGATCAGCCCTGCGGGTGGTGGGCCGGGATCGGCGGGAGCTCGCCGGTGGTCTCGTACTCGCTCAGCATCTCGATCCGGCGGGTGTGCCGCGACTCGCCGCTGTAGGGGGTGTTGAGGAAGACCTCGACGAACTCGGTGGCCTCCTCGACGGTGTGCATGCGCCCACCGATGGAGATCACGTTGGCGTTGTTGTGCTGACGGCCGAGCTCGGCGGTCAGCACGCTCCAGGCCAGCGCCGCGCGGACGCCCTTGACCTTGTTGGCGGCGATCGCCTCGCCGTTGCCCGAGCCGCCGATCACGATGCCCAGGGCCTCCGGGTCGGCGGCGGTGCGCTCGGCGGCGCGCAGGCAGAACGGCGGGTAGTCGTCCTCGGCGTCGTAGATGTGCGGCCCGCAGTCGACCGGCTCGTGGCCGGCCCCCTTCAGCCACTCCACCAGGTGGTTCTTCAGTTCGTATCCGGCATGGTCGGAGCCCAGGTACACGCGCATGCCATGAGTGTGGCATGCGCGTGCGCCCGGACCCGACAACGGGGGCGTCAGCGCTTGCCGAGCAGCTTCCAGGCCAGCGGCAGGGCGCCGGCGGCGAAGGCGGCCTTGAGCGCGTCGCCGACCAGGTACGGGTAGAGACCGAGCTCGGCGGCGCGGGCGAGCGACACGTGCAGGGTGAAGGCCAGGTAGGGGACGCCGACGGCGTAGATGGCCAGGCTGCCGAGGACCATGGTGACGGCGGTGTTCACCGGGGTGCGGTCGGCACCGCGGCGGGCGAGCGCGCCGGTCACGGCGGCGGCGAGGACGAAGCCGAGCACGTAGCCGAAGGAGGGCATGGCCCAGCCGGAGGCGCCCTCGGCGAACCAGGGCATGCCCGCCATGCCGGCCAGCAGGTAGAGAGCGAGCGAGGCGACGCCGCGGCGGGCCCCGAGCGCGGTGCCGACCAGCAGGGCGGCGAAGGTCTGGCCGGTGACCGGCACCGGCGAGCCGGGGACGTTCACCGACAGCTGGGCGGCCACACCGGTCAGCGCGGCGCCGCCGACCACCAGGGCGAGGTCGCGGGCCTGGGCACCGAGGCGGGTGGAGGCGGCGGGCAGCAGGTCGGCGAGAACGGCGCGGCGCGCTATCGGGGTGGTGGCAGTGGCCATCGGGGGATCCTCCGTAAGGGTCCAGGTGAGTGAACACCTGTGAACCTACGCGGTGATCCACTGCGTCACCGCCACGGTTTCGGACAAAGCCCCGCCCTCGGGCGTTGTCGGAACCGGCCCGAAACGACGTTCTGTCGCGCGGCGGTCACGCTGAGGTGTGACCGGGTCCGCATGGTGGGCCTGAAGCGGATGTTCTTGGCATGAACAACGGCTCCCCGGATATTGGACAACTCATGCCGCATTCCGCACAGTCTGGATCCACGCCTATGGCCCCCACCCCCGCACCCACGGCGCCCGGGACCACCGAAGCCGCCACCCGAGCGGGCTCAGGCCCGGCGCCCGGCCAGCAGCTCAGCCACGGGCTCAAGCAGCGCCACCTGTCGATGATCGCCCTCGGCGGCGTCATCGGCGCCGGCCTCTTCGTTGGCTCCGGCGCGGGCATCGCGGCCGCCGGTCCGGCGATCATCCTCGCCTTCGCCCTCTCCGGCGTGCTGGTCATGCTGATCATGCGGATGCTCGGCGAGATGTCCGCCGCCCGTCCGGCCTCCGGCTCGTTCTCGGTGCACGCCGAGAAGGAGATCGGCCCCTGGGCCGGGATCACGGCCGGCTGGATGTACTGGGTGATGCTCTGCTGCGGCGTGGCCGCCGAGGCCACCGCCGCCGGGAAGATCGTCAACGGCTGGATACCCGGCGTTTCGGCCTGGGTCTGGGTCGGCCTGTTCATGGTCTTCTTCTGCGTCAGCAACCTGACCGCGGTGAAGAACTTCGGTGAGTTCGAGTTCTGGTTCGCCACCATCAAGGTCGCCGCGATCGTCGCCTTCCTGGTCCTCGGCGGGCTCGGCATCGCCGGTGTGATCGGCCCCGGCTCCCCCGGCACGAGCAACCTCACCGGTCAGGGCGGCTTCCTGCCCAACGGCGTCAGCGGGCTGGTCGTCGGCCTGCTCGCCTCGGTCTTCGCCTACGGCGGCCTGGAGACGGTGACCATCGCCGCGGCCGAGTCCGACGATCCCAAGAAGAACGTCGCCAGCGCGGTGCGCACGGCGGTGTGGCGGATCGCGATCTTCTACATCGGCTCGATGGCCCTGGTGGTCACCCTGGTCTCATGGAAGGACCCGGCGGTCGTCGCCGACGGCCCGTACGTCACGGTGCTGCGCCACCTCGGGGTGCCCGCGGCCGGGACGATCATGGAGGCGGTGGTGCTGATCGCACTGCTGTCCGCCATGAACGCCAACATCTACGGCGCCTCCCGGATGGCGTACTCGCTGGTCGGCCGCGGCCAGGGCCCCAAGGCGCTGGCCAAGGTCAGCGGCGGGGTGCCGCGCCGGGCCGTGCTGGCCTCCTGCCTGTTCGGCTTCGGCGCCGTGCTGGCCGCCAAGTTCTGGCCCGCCACCGTGTTCACCTGGCTGATGAACACCACGGGCGTGGCGATCCTGGTGGTCTGGCTGTTCATCTGCGTCGTCCAGCTGCGGATGCGCCGCCGGCTGGAGCGGGAGGCGCCCGAGCTGCTCACCGTGAAGATGTGGGGCTACCCGTACCTGACCTGGGTCGCGATGGCCGCCGTGGCCGGCGTCCTCGCGCTGATGACCACCACCGAGGGCAACCGCCAGCAGCTGTACGCGGCCGGGGTGCTGGTCTCGCTGCTGATCGCGGGCGGCCTGGTCAAGCAGCGCCGGGACGCGGCCGCCCGCTAGGAAACCCGGTGGGCCTACTCGAAGGACGGACCCGCCGTGCGGGTGCGCTTGATCTCGTAGAAGCCCGGGGTGGAGGCCACCAGCAGGGTGCCGTCCCAGAGCCGGGCCGCGGCCTCGCCCTTCGGGGCCGGGGTGACGACCGGGCCGAAGAAGGCGACCCGCTCGCCGTCCGCGCCCTCGACCGCGATCACCGGGGTGCCAACGTCCTCGCCGACCAGGGTGATGCCCTCCTTGTGCGAGGCGCGCAGGGCCTCGTCGTAGGCGTCGGTGTCGGCCGCGTCCGCCAGCTCGGCGGGCAGGCCGGCGGCCACCAGGGCGGCCTCGATGGTCTCCCGGTTCTGCGGCAGGCCCTGGTTGTGGAAGCGCAGGCCCAGCTCGGTGTAGAGCCGGCCCAGCACCTCCTCGCCGTGCTGCTGGGCGGCCGCGATGCAGACCCGCACCGCGCCCCAGGCGTTGTCCAGCAGCTCGCGGTACTGCTGCGGCAGGTCGCGGTGCTCGTTGAGCACCGACAGGCTCATCACGTGCCAGTTCACGTCGACCGGCCGCAGCTGCTGGACCTCGATCAGCCAGCGGGACGTCATCCACGCCCACGGGCAGGCCGGGTCGAACCAGAAGTCGGCGGTCTTGCGCTCAGCGGCAGTCATCACTGGGGTCTCGTCCTTCATGAGGTGATCCGAGGCAGCGGGGTGTTCCCCCTCCAGCACCCCAACACCCGTCCGGCACCGGTGATTCCGGCCCCGACGCGGCGGCCTGTGCAATGGTACTGGTCAGGGTGCGCGTGAAAGGATGACCCTGCGTGCGCGACGCACACCGCGCACGGGACCGCACCACCCACAGACGCACCACCGTGCGAGCCGGACAAAGGAGTACCGCCGTGCCGGGCAAGAACCTGAGCCGCGAGGAAGCACAGCAGCGAGCCGGCATCCTGGCCGTGGACAGCTACCGGGTCCAGCTGGACCTGACCTCGGCCCCCGACCCGGCCACCGCCACCTTCCGCTCCACCACCACCGTCGCCTTCCGCTGCTCCCAGCCCGGCACCGCCACCTTCCTCGACCTGCTCGCCCCGGCCGTCCGCTCGGTCACCCTCAACGGCCGTGCCCTGGACCCGGCCACCGCCTACGACGGCGCCCGGGTGCACGTCGACGACCTGGCCGCCGAGAACGTCCTCACCATCGAGGCGGACTGCGCCTACAGCCGCACCGGCGAGGGCCTGCACCGCTTCGTCGACCCGGTGGACGGCGAGACCTACCTCTACACCCACTACGAGCCGGCCGACGCCCGGCGGGTGTTCGCCAACTTCGAACAGCCCGATCTGAAGGCCCCGTTCAGCTTCACGGTGACCGCCCCGGCCGCCTGGGACGTGTGGTCCAACGCCGTGCACGAGACCGTGACCGAGGAAGGCGCCGCCCGCACCTGGGAGTTCGCGCCGACCAAGCCGATCTCCACCTACCTCACCGCCGTGGTGGCCGGCCCGTACCACGTCGCCCGCGACCACTACAGCCGCGAACTCGCCGACGGCACCACCCTGGAGATCCCGCTCTCCGCGATGTGCCGCCAGTCGCTCGCCCCGTACTTCGACGCGGAGGAGATCCTCGGCGTCACCAAGCTCGGACTCGACTTCTTCCACGAGGAGTTCGACTTCCCGTACCCCTTCGGCAAGTACGACCAGACCTTTGTCCCCGAGTACAACATCGGCGCGATGGAGAACCCGGGCTGCGTCACCTTCAAGGAGGAGTTCGTCTTCCGCTCGAAGGTCACCGACGCCGCCTACGAGTCCCGCGCCAACGTCATCCTGCACGAGATGGCGCACATGTGGTTCGGCGACCTGGTCACCCCGCGCTGGTGGGACGACCTGTGGCTGAAGGAGTCCTTCGCCGACTTCATGGGCTCCTACGGCCTGATCGGCGCCCGCACCCGGTACTCCTCCGCCTGGGTCACCTTCGCCAACCAGCGCAAGGCCTGGGCCCACCGGCAGGACCAGTTCCCCACCACCCACCCGATCACCGCCGACATCCGCGACCTCGAGGACGCCAAGCTCAACTTCGACGGCATCACCTACGCCAAGGGCGCCGCCGTCCTCAAGCAGCTGGTCGCGTACGTCGGTTCGGAGGCCTTCTTCGAGGGCGCCCGCCGCTACTTCAAGCGGCACGCCTTCGGCAACACCGAACTGGCCGACCTGCTGGACGTGCTGGAGGAGACCAGCGGGCGCGACCTCAAGAGCTGGGCCGCCGCCTGGCTGCAGACCTCCGGGGTAAACGCGCTCACCCCGCAGGTCACCACCGACGCCGAGGGCCGGATCACCGAACTCGCCGTCCTCCAGGACACTCCGATTGATTCTGCGACTCCGTCGCGCGGCGTCCTCCGCCCGCACCGGATCGCGGTCGGCCTGTACGACCGGGACGCCGACGGCGCCCTGGTGCGCACCGACCGGATCGAGCTGGACGTCACCGGCGCCCGTACGGTCGTCGCCGAAGCGGTCGGCCGCCCGCGCCCGGCCCTGGTCCTGCTCAACGACGAGGACCTGACCTACTGCAAGATCCGCTTCGACGCCGACTCGCTGGAGACCCTGCGCACCGGCCTCGGCGACATCCGCGACGAGCTGGCCCGCGCGCTCGCCTGGTCCGCCGTCTGGAACCTCACCCGGGACGGCCTGATGCCGGCCCGCGACTACGTCGCCCTGGTGCTGCGCTTCGCCGGCCAGGAGGGCAACATCGGCGTGCTGCAGTCGCTGCACGCCCAGGCCAGGACCGCCGTCGACCTGTACGCCGCCCCCGAGTGGCGCGCCGAGGGCACCCGGCAGCTCGCCGACGGCGCCCTGCGCGAGCTGCGCGAGGCCGTCCCCGGCAGCGACCACCAGCTGGCCTGGGCCCGATTCCTGGCCCAGACCGCGGGCGGTGCCGAGCACCTCGGCCTGGTCCGCGGCCTGCTGGCCGGCAGCGCCCGGATCGACGGCCTGGAGGTCGACCAGGAGCTGCGCTGGTCGCTGTGGCTGGCGCTGGCCGCCGCCGGGCAGGCCGCCGACGAGGAACTGGCCGGGGAACTGGCCGCCGACAACACCGCGGGCGGCAAGCGCCAGTACACCCAGTGCCTGGCCGCCCGGCCCACCCCGGAGGCCAAGGCCGCCGCCTGGTCGGCCGTGATCGACTCGGACGAGCTGCCGAGCGCCCTGGTCGAGGCCAACACCGCGGGCTTCTCGATCCCCTCCCAGCGGGACCTGACCGCCCTCTACGCGGCACCGTACTTCAAGCTGCTGGAGAAGGTCTGGGCCGAGCGGACCATCGAGATCGCGATGCGGATCGTCGGCGGCTTCTTCCCGATCGCCCAGACCGACGAGCAGACCCTGGCCGAGGCCGACGCCTGGCTGTCCGGCCGCCCGCAGGCCGCGCCGGCGCTGCGCCGCCTGGTGCTGGAGCGCCGGGACGACCTGGCCCGCGCGCTGCGGGCGCAGGCGCCCGGCTGCGGCCAGGCACCGAGCCCGAGGCCGCCGGGGGTGTCGCTGCCCCACATCAGGAAGTAGCTCGGCTCGGTGTAGACGTCGAAGTAGCAGTAGCGGTCGACGGCCCCGCCGGCCGAGGAGAGGAACTTGGTGAGGTAGAAGCCGGAGACCGCGACGAACGTCGCCACGGTCGAGCCGATCAGCAGCAGGGCCGTGACCAGGGCGCCGGCCCCGTGGGTGCGCCACTGCCGGACGAGCAGGATGACGCCCATCAGCATCAGACCGGCCGCGGACCAGACGAACCAGCCCGAGTACAGCAGGAAGAGCAGGCCGAGCACGGCCCCGACGACGGCCCCCAGCACGGCGGCGCGGCTCCGGCTGAGCAGTTGGGAGCGCTGGATGAGCTGCAGCAGCTTCGCCAGCACCGGGAGCAGCCCGACCAGCACGATGGTGGTGTACGGCTTGTACGGGTCAGCCAGCGGCAGCGAGGCGGTGACGCCGATGCCCAGGGCCCACAGCGGCGGCAGGATCAGCCGCCAGGCGACGTAGGCCGTCGGTCCCAGCAGCGCGGTGAACGCCAGGCTGACCATCTTGAGCGCGTGGCCGGGGTCGCTGTTGGTGAAGTGCTGGGTGTACCAGCCGAGCAGGTGGGGGAAGAGCGGCGGGTAGGTGTCGTCGATCGGCTGGCCGTGGATGAGGTTGTACGCCCACCCCTGCAGCACGCCGGCGTCCCCGATCTGGCCGTAGAGCGACCAAGGGGTGCCGCGCAGCGCGAGCGCGACGGCGCCGGCGAGCACGCCGCTGGAGAGCCCCGCGAATATCGCGGCGCCGAATTGCACCGGAAGTATCGACCAGCGGCGCATGGCGATCATCAGCACCCCGACCGTGGCGCCCATCGCGATCAGCAGAATGAGCTGGAGCCCGGCGAGGCCGCTGACCTGACCGACACGAACCATCGGATCGATGTCGATGAATCGGGTCATCCAGGTCATGAACATGGCGGCCACTACGCCGATGACGCCCTCGACCGCCAGCCACCAGGCTGAGCTCTCACGCCGGTACATCCGTTGCGGCAGAGGGGGGAGCAGCGACTGTTCGGGCGACCGCCGGGCCCTGTCGGCACGGTGCGGAACGCTGATGGTCATTCTGGAAGACCCTTCAGAACCCGGCTGTCCGGGAGTTGTCGTGACGAACCGAAGATATCGTAGAGGCCTAGGCCCGGTTCGCTCCGGTACTGGATATTTAAATCGGCGAAAATCCGGACATTGGCAGCTCTAATTCATTGCCGCGATGCCGGGCGGACTTATTTCCGCGGGCCGGAATTTCCGATTGGTGACGTATGCGAACGCCGGCGCGTGCCGTAGGGCCTCGGGGCGGACAACCCGGCCGACGCAGTCGTTTGAAAAAGCTGGTTGACTTGGCTCGCCCGGCGGCCGCGGCCGGGCGGCACCGAAGCGTGATCCAGGACCAGGAGGTGCGGCGCCGTCATGAGCGTCGATTTCGTCATCCCGTACTACGGCGACCCGGAGTACCTGTTCGCCACCATCGACAGCATCCGGGCTCAGAACCAGCAGGACTGGCGGCTGACCGTCGTGGATGACCAGTACCCGGGCTTCCGCGCGCTGCAGTACATCGAGAGCCTGAACGACGAGCGGATCCGCTACATCCGCAACGAGGAGCGGCTCGGCCCCAACGGCAACACCTACAAGGCGTCCACCCTGGCCGAGCGCGAGTTCGTCTCGATGATGGGCGCCGACGACCTGCTGGAGCCGGACTACCTGGACGTCGTCCTGGAGCGCATGAAGGCCGACCCGAACGCGATCGCGGTCCAGCCGGGCGTGAAGGTGATGGACAGCGACGGGAACCTGGTGCCCTCGCTCGGCATCGGCGACAAGGTCAAGCGCCGGATCGCCGCCCCGGCCCGCAAGGCCGGCGTCATCAGCGGCGAGGACGCGGTGAAGAGCCTGCTGTCCGGCAACTGGCTGTACACCCCGTCGCTGCTCTACCGGCAGTCCGCGTTGTCGAAGATCCCGTACCGCCCGGACATCGACGCCGTCCACGACCTGGCCTTCATGGTCGACATGCTGATGGACGGCGGCAACCTGCTGGTCGACGAGCGCGAGGTGTTCCGCTACCGCCGCCACCAGGCCAGCGACTCCTCGACCCGAGTGAAGGACGGCAAGCGCTTCGACGAGGAGCTGCGCTACTACGGGCTGATCGCCAAGGAGCTGCGCGCCAAGGGCTGGAACGCGGCGGCCCGCTCGGCCGACCTGCACCTCTCGTCCCGCCTGCACGCCCTGATGGTCGCCGCCGGACGCCTCGGTGCGGGCGACTTCGCCCACGCCGGAGCCATGGTCGGCCGCGCCGTCCGCAGTAGCTGACCCGGCCCGGAGCGGGACTTCGCCACCCGTCACCACGTCAACCCGCCGCTCCAGGCTCGCGGCGGCCGGCCGATCAGGTCGGCTCCGCGCGCCGGGCACGGGTTGATCGTCGGGCAGCCGAGCCTGCATTGCCGAAGCGGCGGGCGAAAGGCGGACGGTCAAAATGCGACAAGAGGGCGGATGCGGCATCTCAGATGCCCTAGGCCATTCGCATGTATACGATCCGCCGAATGACCGCGCTGGCTCGACATCGGGCCGCATGGCAGACTTCCCGTGCGATCCAACGAGTGGGGGTGCGTCCAGGCGACTCGCGGCGCACCTATGAGTAGGACATGACAAGTGCTGGTTCCAACAAGTAGGGAAGTGTCCCGGTGCAGCCGCTGATCGATTCTGCCCATGCGTCCGACGGGCAGACATTGAGGGAGGGCGGTGACGGGAACGCGGCCGGGGCCGCCGAGACGACGACACCTCCAGCCGCACTGATCCGACTGAGGGCCCTTGCCGCCCACCGCTGGTTCTGGCCGGCGGCCCTGCTGCTCGGCTACCTCGGGCAGACGGCGTTCCGACTGTCGCTGTCGATCCACAACTACTTCCCCTCGGTGCACGCGGACGAGGACGGGTACCTCGCGATCGCGCGGGTGCTGGCCGGTCGGCCGACCACCGAGATGCCCACCGGCGTGATAATTCCCGGCGGCTACTCGCTGCTGATCTCACCGGCGCTGCGGATCGCCGACAACCCCGCGACCGCGTACCACCTGATCATGGGCATCAACGCGGCGCTCAACGCGCTGGTCTTCCCGCTGGCCTTCGTGGCAGCCCGCCGCCTGGGACTGTCCCGGCCGCACGCGTTCCTGGCGGGGACCGCCGTCGCGCTGGTGCCGCCGGTGATCTTCTACTCCCAGTTCGTCATGACGGACACCGTCCTCCCGGTGCTCCTGCTGATCTGGCTGATCGCGATGCACGGCTGGCTCTCGCCCGGATCGCCGCGCCGCCGCTCGCTCTACGCGGTGACGATGAGCCTGGCCGCCGGCTACTCGATGGCCACCCATGACCGCGGCGGCGTGGTCGTGGCGCTGACGGCGCTGGCCCTGGTCGTGGTGCTGGCCTTCGGCTGGGCGCCGCGGCTCTCCTCGCTGGCGGGGATCGGCGGGCTCGGGGTGGCCTACCTGGGTGTCAAGCTGCTGGCCCGCTTCGTCGAGAGCAAGTTCAAGGACGTGCCGGGGGCCGGCGTGGGCAACAAGGTCTTCGAGAACCTCGAGGACAGCAAATACCTCGGCACGATCATCGTCCGCACCCTCGGCGAGCTGTGGTACTTCATGGCCTCCACCTACGGCCTCGGGGCGGTCGCCTTCGTGCTGTGCGCGGTGGCCGTGTTCCGCCGCCGGTTCTCGGTGGCCGACCGGGTGGTGGCCTTCTGCATGATCGCCATGCTGTGCGGCACCGCGCTGGCCTCAGCCGCCGGCCTCGCGGACAATGAGCGCATCGACAACTGGGTGTACGCCAGGTACTGCGCCGTGCTGGTGCCGGTGTTCCTGGTGGTAGGCCTGGCCGCACTGTTCCGGGCCGGGACGCGCCCGCTGCTGCGGCTGGCCGTGGCCGGCACGGTGGTCGTCGGGATCACCGGGCTGTCGGTCACCGAGTACGCGGGCTCCAAGCTCAGGGCCTGGATCATCCCGTGGACCGTGCCGGACGCGCAGTTCCTCTCCTCGACCTATGACGGCCTGCACATGGGCCGTACGACGTTCGGTGCGCTCGCCGTGCTGGCCGCGTGCCTGCTGCTGCGGGTGGTCGGCGGTCGCCGGGTCGTCACGGCCGTGGTGGGCTGCCTGGCGATCTTCGCCGCCTACGCGACCGTCACCGTCACCAACAACGTCGCCGAGCCGCACTCCAAGTTCCGTAAGTACGAGGGTGCCACCCTGGCCAAGGAGGCCGGCCTGGGCAAGGGCGACAACGTGATCATGGACTGGGACCTCGACTGGGGCACCAGGATGGCGCTGACCTTCCAGGTCTACTGGGGCCGGGTCTGGACCAGCAACGTGAAGCACGGCAACACCCCGCCGGCGACGGCCGACGCGATGCTGTTGACCGTCTCCAAGGACGCGACGCCGGAGTCCAGCTGGGAGAAGCCGCTTCCGGGCTGGCGCGTCGCGAAGTACAACAAGGACCGCGGCTGGGTGCTCTGGCGCAAGGGCTGACCAGCAGAGCTACCCGATCGGGGCCGGTGAGGGACACCTCACCGGCCCCGATTGGCATCCGGGCTGCTCCATGTGGCAGTATGTCCAAGTTGCTCGGTTGAGTGCCGATGCTGCGCGCCTCCCGCCGGGAGGACTGGAAGCGAGTCCCATGTACTCGTCGTTCCCGTGATGGCCGTCAAGCGTGAGTTCTACGCCACGGCAGCTGCGGGGCGGACGTACGGGAATCTTCCGGGAAGCGTATGCGGGGTCTCGGCCCGGCTCCCCCCTCTCCTGAAAGTTCGAAACCGACGAGTTCTTCGCCGGTTTTTTGCAAGCGCGAGTGCGACACGCCCGAGCGCGGGGGTCGGAGGGGAAGTCGTGCAGCAACTTACGGACAAAGGACTACTGAGTAGCCATGGCGGGACAGAAGATCCGCATCCGGCTCAAGGCCTACGACCACGAGGTCATCGACTCCTCGGCGAAGAAGATCGTCGAGACGGTGATCCGTACTGGTGCGCAGGTCGCGGGCCCGGTGCCGCTGCCCACTGAGAAGAACGTGTACTGCGTCATCCGCTCGCCGCACAAGTACAAGGACTCGCGCGAGCACTTCGAGATGCGTACTCACAAGCGTCTGATCGACATCCTCGACCCCACGCCGAAGACGGTTGACTCGCTGATGCGTCTCGACCTGCCGGCTGGCGTCGACATCGAGATCAAGCTCTGAGAGGCGCACCGAAGATGGCTAAGCAGATTAAGGGCATCCTGGGCGAGAAGCTCGGCATGACCCAGGTCTGGGACGAGAACAACCGGGTCGTCCCGGTGACCGTCGTCAAGGCTGGGCCGAATGTCGTGACCCAGGTCCACACCGCTGACAGCCCGGCCGGCTACGACGCCGTCCAGATCGGCTTCGGCGAGATCGACCCCCGCAAGGTGAACAAGCCCCTCGCGGGCCACTTCGCCAAGGCCGGTGTCACCCCGCGCCGTCACCTGGTCGAGCTCCGTACCTCGGACGCGTCCGAGTACACCCTGGGCCAGGAGATCACCGCCGAGCTGTTCGAGGCGGGTGTCAAGGTCGACGTGACCGGCACCTCCAAGGGCAAGGGCTTCGCCGGTGTCATGAAGCGTCACAACTTCAAGGGTCTCGGCGCCGGTCACGGCACCCAGCGCAAGCACCGCTCGCCCGGTTCCATCGGTGGCTGCGCCACCCCGGGCCGTGTGTTCAAGGGCCTGCGCATGGCTGGTCGGATGGGCCACGAGCGTGTGACCACCCAGAACCTGACCGTGCACGCGGTCGACGCGGAGAAGGGTCTGCTGCTCATCAAGGGCGCCGTCCCGGGCCCGAACGGCGGCCTCGTCCTCGTCCGCACCGCGGCGAAGGGGCTGTGAGGAAATGAGCACCATTGACATCCTGTCGCCGGCTGGCGACAAGACCGGCAGCATCGAGCTGCCGGCCGAGATCTTCGACGCGAAGGTCAGCGTTCCGCTGATGCACCAGGTCGTCGTGGCGCAGCTCGCTGCGGCCCGTCAGGGCACCCACAAGACCAAGACTCGTGGCGAGGTCCGCGGTGGCGGCAAGAAGCCGTACCGCCAGAAGGGCACCGGCCGCGCCCGTCAGGGCTCGACCCGTGCGCCGCAGTTCGCCGGCGGTGGCGTCGTGCACGGTCCCGTGCCGCGTGACTACTCGCAGCGGACCCCGAAGAAGATGATCGCCGCCGCCCTGCGCGGTGCGCTCACCGACCGGGCCCGCCACAACCGCATTCACGTCGTCACCGGCGTGACCGCGACCGAGGCGCCGTCGACCAAGGCCGCCAAGGGCCTGTTCGGCAAGATCACCGACCGCAAGAACGTCCTCCTGGTCGTCGAGCGTTCGGACGAGCTGGGCCTCAAGTCCGCTCGCAACCTGCCGAACGTGCACATCCTGGACGCCGGTCAGCTGAACACCTACGACGTGCTCGTCTCCGACGATGTGGTCTTCACCCAGGCCGCCTTCGAGCGTTTCGTGGCCGGTCCGGCCGCGTCCGCCAAGGCCGTTGCCGCTGAGGGCGAGCTCGAAGGGAGCGCCGCCTGATGAGCGACGTTACGAGCAAGACGTTCACGGACCCCCGTGACGTCCTGGTGAAGCCGGTCATCTCCGAGAAGAGCTACAGCCTTCTCGACGAGAACAAGTACACGTTCATCGTGTCGCCGGGCGCCAACAAGACCCAGATCAAGCAGGCCGTCGAGGCGGTCTTCTCGGTCAAGGTCGAGGCTGTCAACACGATCAACCGTCAGGGCAAGCGCAAGCGGTCCAAGACGGGCTTTGGCAAGCGCAAGGACACCAAGCGCGCCATCGTGACGCTGGCCGAGGGCAACCGCATCGACATCTTCGGTGGTCCGGTCTCCTGAACCAGGAGATCGTGATCGTCGATTAGGACGAGGACGAGAGAGCCAAATGGGCATCCGCAAGTACAAGCCGACTACGCCGGGCCGTCGCGGCTCCAGCGTGGCCGACTTCGTAGAAATCACGCGGTCCACGCCGGAGAAGTCGCTGGTTCGCCCCCTGCACAGCAAGGGCGGCCGTAACAACGCCGGTCGTGTCACCGCTCGCCACCAGGGTGGCGGTCACAAGCGCGCCTACCGCGTGATCGACTTCCGTCGTCACGACAAGGACGGCGTGCCGGCCAAGGTCGCGCACATCGAGTACGACCCGAACCGCACCGCGCGCATCGCGCTCCTGCACTACGCGGACGGCGAGAAGCGCTACATCATCGCGCCGCGCGGCATCACGCAGGGCGACCGGATCGAGAACGGCGCTGGCGCCGACATCAAGCCGGGCAACAACCTGCCGCTGCGCAACATCCCGGTCGGTACCACCATCCACGCGGTGGAGCTGCGTCCCGGCGGCGGTGCCAAGCTGGCCCGCTCGGCCGGCTCCGGCATCCAGCTGCTGGCGCGTGAGGGCAAGATGGCGCACCTGCGCATGCCCTCCGGTGAGATCCGCCTGGTCGACGCGCGCTGCCGCGCGACCGTCGGCGAGGTCGGCAACGCCGAGCAGTCGAACATCAACTGGGGCAAGGCCGGCCGCATGCGCTGGAAGGGCGTCCGCCCGACCGTGCGTGGTGTCGCCATGAACCCGATCGACCACCCGCACGGTGGTGGTGAGGGTAAGACCTCCGGTGGTCGCCACCCGGTCTCGCCGTGGGGTAAGCCCGAGGGCCGCACCCGTCGCCCGAACAAGGCGTCGGACAAGCTCATCGTGCGCCGCCGCAAGACCAACAAGAAGCGCTAGGAGCAGGTCAGATGCCGCGCAGTCTTAAGAAGGGCCCCTTCATCGACGGCCACCTCATCAAGAAGGTGGACGCTCAGAACGAGGCGGGTACTCAGAACGTCATCAAGACCTGGTCCCGTCGTTCCGTGATCTCCCCGAGCATGCTCGGTCACACGATCGCGGTCCACGATGGCCGTAAGCACGTCCCGGTGTTCGTCACCGAGTCGATGGTCGGCCACAAGCTCGGCGAGTTCGCTCCGACCCGCACCTTCCGTGGCCACGTGAAGGAAGACCGGAAGTCGAAGCGTCGCTAAGCGCCTGAGCTTCAAGCGCCAGAACGACTCAATGACTTACTCCATTAAGGGGACAACCATGGAAGCCAGGGCACAGGCGCGGTACATCCGCGTGACGCCCATGAAGGCCCGCCGCGTGGTGGACCTCATCCGTGGCATGAATGCCACGGAGGCCCAGGCCGTCCTGCGTTTCGCTCCGCAGGCCGCCACCGTGCCGGTCGGCAAGGTGCTCGACAGCGCCATTGCCAACGCCGCGCACAACTACAACCACTCCAACGTGGACGACCTCTACATCTCCGAGGCGTACGTTGACGAGGGCCCGACCCTGAAGCGGTTCCGTCCGCGTGCCCAGGGCCGCGCCTACCGGATCCGCAAGCGGACCAGCCACATCACCGTGGTCGTCAGCAGCAAGGAAGGGACCCGGTAATGGGCCAGAAGGTTAACCCGCACGGGTTCCGCCTCGGCATCAGCACGGACTTCAAGTCCCGCTGGTACGCCGACAAGCTGTACAAGGACTACGTCAAGGAAGACGTTGCCATTCGTCGCATGATGACGAAGGGCATGGAGCGCGCCGGCATCTCCAAGGTCGAGATCGAGCGCACCCGCGACCGCGTCCGCGTCGACATCCACACCGCTCGCCCCGGCATCGTCATCGGTCGCCGTGGCACCGAGGCCGACCGCATCCGCGGCGACCTCGAGAAGCTGACCGGCAAGCAGGTCCAGCTGAACATCCTCGAGGTCAAGAACCCCGAGCTGGACGCCCAGCTCGTGGCTCAGGGCGTCGCGGAGCAGCTGTCCTCCCGCGTCTCCTTCCGTCGTGCCATGCGCAAGTCGATGCAGGGCACCATGAAGTCCGGCGCCAAGGGCATCAAGGTCCAGTGCTCCGGTCGTCTCGGCGGCGCCGAGATGAGCCGTTCGGAGTTCTACCGCGAGGGCCGTGTGCCGCTGCACACCCTGCGTGCGAACGTCGACTACGGCTTCTTCGAGGCCAAGACCACCTTCGGCCGCATCGGCGTGAAGGTCTGGATCTACAAGGGCGACGTCAAGAACATCGCCGAGGTCCGCGCTGAGAACGCCGCTGCCCGCTCGGGCAACCGCCCGGCCCGTCCCGAGGGTGGTCGTCCCGCCCGCGGTGGCGAGCGCCGTGGTGGCGAGCGCGGTGGCCGTGGCCGTCGTCCCGCCGCTGCCGAGGCCCCCGCGGCCCCGGTCGCCGAGGCTCCGGCTGCTGAGAACACCGGAACGGAGGCCTGACCCCAATGCTGATCCCCCGTCGGGTCAAGCACCGCAAGCAGCACCACCCGAAGCGCCGTGGCGCTTCGAAGGGTGGCACCGAGCTGGCGTTCGGCCAGTTCGGCATCCAGGCCGTGACCCCGGCCTACGTGACGAACCGTCAGATCGAGTCCGCTCGTATCGCGATCACCCGTCACATCCGTCGTGGCGGCAAGGTCTGGATCAACATCTACCCGGACCGCCCGCTCACCAAGAAGCCGGCCGAGACCCGCATGGGTTCCGGTAAGGGTTCGCCGGAGTGGTGGATCGCGAACGTGCACCCGGGTCGGGTCATGTTCGAGCTGTCGTACCCGAACGAGAAGGTTGCTCGCGAGGCGCTCACCCGCGCCGCGCACAAGCTGCCGATGAAGTGCCGGATCGTCCGGCGCGAGGACGGTGAGAGCTGATGTCGGCCGCTACCAAGGCTGCTGAGCTTCGCTCGCTGGACAACGAGGCCCTCGTTGCCAAGCTGCGCGAGGCCAAGGAGGAGCTGTTCAACCTCCGCTTCCAGGCGGCGACCGGGCAGCTCGACAACCACGGACGGCTCAAGCTCGTCCGCAAGGACATCGCGCGGATCTACACCCTGATGCGCGAGCGCGAGCTGGGCATCGAGACGGTGGAGAACGCCTGATGACTGAGAACACCAACGAGACGCGCGGTTTCCGCAAGACCCGTGAGGGTCTCGTCGTCAGCGACAAGATGGACAAGACCGTCGTCGTCGCCGTCGAGGACCGCGTCAAGCACGCTCTGTACGGCAAGGTCATCCGCCGTACGAACAAGCTGAAGGCGCACGACGAGCAGAACGCGTGCGGCGTGGGCGACCGGGTCCTCCTGGCGGAGACCCGCCCGCTGTCCGCGTCCAAGCGCTGGCGCGTCGTCGAGATCCTCGAGAAGGCCAAGTAACGAAGCCGATGAGGTACGGCCGTATGTGCATCGGGTCCCCCGGGACGCCGGTGTGAGCAGCGGCCGGCCCGTCGACTCTCGTTGACGATCAGGAGAAAGCTGTGATCCAGCAGGAGTCGCGACTGCGTGTTGCCGACAACACTGGTGCCAAGGAGATCCTTTGCATCCGTGTTCTCGGTGGCTCCGGTCGCCGCTACGCCGGTATCGGGGACGTCATCGTCGCGACCGTCAAGGACGCGATCCCCGGTGGTTCGGTGAAGAAGGGTGACGTCGTCAAGTGCGTCGTCGTCCGTACCGTCAAGGAGCGTCGTCGTCCGGATGGCTCGTACATCCGCTTCGACGAGAACGCCGCTGTCGTGCTGAAGAACACCGAGGGTGACCCCCGTGGCACCCGCATCTTCGGCCCGGTCGGCCGCGAGCTGCGCGACAAGAAGTTCATGAAGATCATCTCGCTGGCGCCGGAGGTGCTCTAACCCATGGCGAACAGCATGAAGATCAAGAAGGGTGACCTGGTCCAGGTCATCACCGGCAAGGACAAGGGCAAGCAGGGCAAGGTCATCCAGGCCCTGCCGGCCGAGAACAAGGTCCTGGTCGAGGGTGTCAACCGGGTCAAGAAGCACACCAAGCCGGGTCCGGGTACCCAGGGTGGCATCGTGACCGTCGAGGCCCCGGTGCACGTCTCCAACGTCCAGCTGGTCGTGGAGAAGGACGGCAAGAAGGTCGTCACCCGCGTCGGCTACCGCTTCGACGACCAGGGCAACAAGATCCGCGTTGCCAAGCGGACCGGTGAGGACATCTGATGTCTGAGACGACTGTTGAGAAGGTGGCCCCCCGCCTCAAGGAGCGTTACAACTCCGAGATCAAGGGCCAGCTGCAGGAGCAGTTCTCGTACGAGAACGTCATGCTGATCCCCGGCCTGGTCAAGGTCGTGGTCAACATGGGTGTCGGCGAGGCCGCCCGTGACAGCAAGCTGATCGAGGGCGCGATCCGCGACCTGACCGCGATCACCGGTCAGAAGCCGGCCGTGACCAAGGCTCGCAAGTCCATCGCGCAGTTCAAGCTGCGCGAGGGCCAGCCGATCGGCACCCACGTCACCCTCCGTGGTGACCGCATGTGGGAGTTCCTGGACCGTCTGGTGTCGCTGGCCCTGCCGCGTATCCGTGACTTCCGTGGTCTCTCCCCGAAGCAGTTCGACGGCCGTGGCAACTACACCTTCGGTCTGACCGAGCAGGTTATGTTCCACGAGATCGACCAGGACAAGGTCGACCGTCAGCGCGGTATGGACATCACCGTCGTGACCACCGCTCAGACCGACGACGAGGGCCGGGCGCTCCTGCGCGCTCTGGGCTTCCCGTTCAAGGAGGCGTGAGCCAATGGCGAAGAAGTCCCTCATCGCGAAGTCCGAGCGCAAGCCGAAGTTCGGCGTCCGGGCCTACACCCGGTGCCAGCGCTGCGGCCGTCCGCACTCGGTGTACCGCAAGTTCGGCCTCTGCCGTGTCTGCCTCCGTGAGATGGCGCACCGCGGCGAGCTGCCGGGCGTGACCAAGAGCTCCTGGTAGTCCTCTTTCAGTAGAGAGCCAGAGCTTTAGGCACAGCTAGCGAAGCAGAGGTGCCCGATCCCACACCGGCCCGTTTTGGGTCTGCCGTACGGGTTCCCGTAAGGTAGTGGGGTCGGGCCCCCTGCCACGGCTTCCCCATGGATGCCCGTGGTCCTCTTCTGGGAGGGCTCGCACCCAGTCTTACTACGTCGCAGGTCCCCTGCGCTTGTGCCCTTGGCGCACTCGGAAGAGTGCGACAGGGGGACCTGGCGCGGAGAAACCACGGCGAGAGAGGCCTGAGGCCATCATGACCATGACCGACCCCATCGCAGACATGCTCACGCGTCTGCGTAACGCGAACTCGGCGTACCACGACTCTGTCGCGATGCCGTCGAGCAAGATCAAGGCGCACGTCGCCGAGATCCTGCAGCAGGAGGGTTACATCTCCTCCTACAAGGTTGAGGAGCCCGCTGAGGGCGAGGTCGGCAAGAAGCTGACCATCGAGCTCAAGTTCGGCCCCAACCGTGAGCGCTCCATCGCCGGCATCAAGCGCATCAGCAAGCCGGGTCTGCGCGTTTACGCAAAGTCCACCAACCTGCCGAAGGTGCTCGGCGGCCTGGGCGTGGCGATCATCTCCACGTCGTCCGGCCTCCTGACCGACAAGCAGGCCGCCAAGAAGGGCGTAGGCGGAGAAGTTCTCGCCTACGTCTGGTAATTCGGGAAACGGAGGTACAGCAATGTCGCGCATTGGACGGCTGCCCATCCAGGTCCCCGCTGGCGTGGACGTCACCATCGATGGCCAGACGGTCTCGGTGAAGGGCCCCAAGGGCTCGCTCACCCACGTCGTCGCTGAGCCGATCGAGATCGGCAAGGGCGAGGACGGCACCGTGCTCGTCACCCGCCCGAACGACGAGCGTCGCTCGAAGGCCCTGCACGGCCTGACCCGCACGCTGGTGGCGAACATGATCACCGGCGTGACCGCGGGCTACCGCAAGTCGCTGGAGATCAGCGGTGTCGGCTACCGCGTCGCGGCGAAGGGCTCCGACATGGAGTTCTCGCTCGGCTACAGCCACCCGATCCTGGTCACCGCGCCGGAGGGCATCTCCTTCGTCGTCGAGTCGCCCACCAAGTTCCACGTGGACGGCATCGACAAGCAGAAGGTCGGCGAGATCGCCGCGAACATCCGCAAGCTGCGCAAGCCCGACCCGTACAAGGCCAAGGGCGTCAAGTACGCGGGCGAGGTCATCCGCCGCAAGGTCGGAAAGAGTGGTAAGTAAGCGATGAGTGTCTCTGTCAAGATCGGCAAGGGCAACGCCTACAAGAGCGCCGCTCGCAAGCGCCGCGCGATCCGCGTTCGCAAGCGCGTCGTCGGCACCGAGGTGCGTCCGCGTCTCGTCGTGACGCGCTCGAACCGTCACATGGTCGCCCAGGTCATCGACGACGCCAAGGGTCACACCCTGGCGTCGGCGTCCACCCTCGACGTGTCCATCAAGGGCACCGAGGGCGACAAGACCGAGCTGGCCAAGAAGGTCGGGAGCCTGGTCGCCGAGCGCGCCAAGGCCGCCGGCATCGAGTCGGTCGTCTTCGACCGCGCGGGCAACCGGTACGCCGGCCGCATCGCCGCCCTGGCGGACGCGGCTCGCGAGGCCGGGCTCGACTTCTAAGCCGCTCGTCGACTCTGTCGACGGACGTAAACGAGAGAGGTAATTCCAATGGCTGGACCCCAGCGCCGCGAAGGCGGCGCCGGTCGCGGCACGGGTGGCGAGCGGCGCGACCGTAAGCGTGACGGTCAGGGCAGCGCCCAGGCTGTCGAGAAGACCGCTTACGTCGAGCGCGTCGTCGCGATCAACCGTGTTGCCAAGGTTGTCAAGGGTGGCCGTCGCTTCAGCTTCACCGCGCTCGTCGTGGTGGGCGATGGCGAGGGCACCGTGGGTGTCGGTTACGGCAAGGCGAAGGAGGTTCCGGCCGCCATCGCCAAGGGTGTTGAGGAGGCCAAGAAGAACTTCTTCCGCGTCCCCCGTATCCAGGGCACCATCCCGCACCCGGTTCAGGGTGAGAAGGCCGCCGGCGTCGTGCTGCTGAAGCCCGCCGCCCCCGGTACCGGTGTTATCGCCGGTGGTCCGGTGCGTGCCGTCCTGGAGTGCGCCGGCATCCACGACATCCTGTCGAAGTCGCTCGGCTCGGACAACGCGATCAACATCGTGCACGCCACCGTGGCTGCTCTGAAGGGCCTCGTGCGCCCCGAGGAGATCGCCGCCCGTCGTGGCCTGCCGCTGGAGGACGTGGCCCCCGCCGCTCTGCTGCGGGCGCGTGCTGCTGGGGTGAGCGCCTGATGGCTCGCCTGAAGATCACGCAGACCAAGTCGTACATCGGCAGCAAGCAGAACCACCGTGACACCCTGCGTTCGCTTGGCCTCAAGCGCATGCACGACGTCGTGGTGAAGGAGGACCGTCCCGAGATCCGCGGGATGGCCCACACGGTCCGTCACCTGGTGACGGTTGAGGAGGTGGACTGATCATGGGCGACAACCCGATCAAGATCCACAACCTGCGTCCCGCCCCGGGTGCCAAGACCGACAAGATCCGCGTGGGTCGTGGTGAGGGCTCCAAGGGTAAGACCGCCGGTCGTGGCACCAAGGGCACCAAGGCCCGCTACCAGGTTCCGCAGCGCTTCGAGGGTGGCCAGATGCCGCTCCACATGCGCCTGCCGAAGCTGAAGGGCTTCAAGAACCCGTTCAAGATCACGTTCCAGGTTGTCAACCTCGACAAGCTGGCCGAGCTCTACCCGCAGGGTGGCGAGGTCACGGTCGAGGACCTGGTCGCCAAGGGCGCGGTTCGCAAGAACTCCCTCGTCAAGGTGCTCGGCACCGGCGAGATCTCGGTTGCCCTGCAGGTGACGGTCGACGCCGTCTCCGGCTCGGCCGCCGAGAAGATCACCGCCGCCGGCGGTACGGTCACCGAGCTCGTCTGAGCCCGCTGACCACCGGCTTCGAGCCCCGCACTTCCTCCGGGAAGTGCGGGGCTCGTGCTTTTTCGGGCCATTCCGCATTGGCCGCTCCGGCCCGGTGGGGCTCTCGTTCTTTTGTGTGGCAAAACCGGGCATCCCGTACCCCGTGAGTGGGGGAGCGGCCGTACGCGCTTCTTTCGAGTGGCCGCGCACTGTTAGAGTCCGTGGAGTTCCCTTGTAGGCTGCGCGTAGGCTCGCCTGTGCCGTCTGTACGGGAGCCCGAACCGCAAACTCCCCATTCCAGGACCGACCCTCCCGCCGACGACGCGCGGGAGGCGCAGGAGGCACCGTGCTCAGTGCGTTCGCGCGGGCGTTCCAGACGCCCGACCTGCGCAAGAAGCTGCTGTTCACGCTGGGCATCATGGTGCTGTTCCGGCTGGGCTCGCACATTCCGATCCCGGGCGTGAGCTTCACGGCCGTGAACGAGTGCGTGAAGGAGACCAAGAACAACGGCCTCTTCGGGCTCGTCAACCTGTTCAGCGGTGGCGCGCTCCTCCAGCTGACGATCTTCGCCCTCGGCATCATGCCGTACATCACGGCGAGCATCATCCTCCAACTCCTCACCGTCGTGATCCCGCGACTGGAGGCGCTGAAGAAGGAGGGCCAGGCCGGTACGGCGAAGATCACCCAGTACACCCGCTACCTGACCATCGCGCTCGCCGTGCTCCAGGGCACCGGCATCGTGGCGACGGCCTCCAGCGGTGCGCTGTTCTCGGGCTGCCCGCTGGCCAACCAGATCGTGCCGGACACCTCGGTGTTCCGGATCGCCACCATGGTCATCACGATGACGGCCGGCACCACGGTCATCATGTGGCTGGGCGAGCTGATCACCGACCGCGGCATCGGCAACGGCATGTCGCTGCTGATCTTCACCTCGATCGCGGCGCAGTTCCCGACCTCGATGTGGGCGATCAAGCAGTCCGGCACCATCGGCGGCGGCTGGGTCGAGTTCCTGTCCGTGGTCGCGGTCGGCGTCATCGTCGTGATGCTGGTCATCTTCGTCGAGCAGGCCCAGCGCCGGATCCCGGTCCAGTACGCGAAGCGGATGATCGGCCGCCGGGCGTTCGGCGGCACCTCGACCTACATCCCGCTCAAGGTGAACCAGGCCGGTGTCATCCCGGTCATCTTCGCCTCGTCGCTGCTGTACATCCCCGCTCTCGTGGTCCAGCTGACCAACAGCCAGGCGGGCTGGGCGGTGTGGATCAAGCAGAACTTCGTCAGGGGTGACCACCCGATCTACATGGCCACCTACTTCCTGCTGATCGTCTTCTTCGCCTTCTTCTACGTCGCGATCTCCTTCAACCCCGAAGAAGTTGCCGACAATATGAAGAAGTATGGTGGCTTCATCCCGGGCATCCGGGCCGGCCGGCCGACGGCCGAGTACCTGAACTACGTGCTGACCCGAATCACGTGGCCGGGTTCGCTCTACCTGGGCCTGATCGCGTTGATCCCGATGATCGCCCTGGTCGCCTTCGGACAGCAGACCAACTTCCCGTTCGGCGGCACCAGCGTTCTCATCGTCGTCGGCGTCGGACTCGAAACTGTGAAGCAGATCGAGAGCCAGCTCCAGCAGCGCAATTACGAAGGGTTCCTCCGCTGATGCGTATCGTCCTCGTTGGTCCTCCCGGGGCCGGGAAGGGTACTCAGGCGCACTTGCTCGCCAAGACCCTGTCCATCCCCCACATCTCCACCGGCGACCTGTTCCGCGCCAACATCGGCCAGGGCACCCCGCTGGGGCTCGAGGCCAAGAGCTACATGGACGCGGGTCGCCTGGTGCCGGATGAGGTCACCATCGGGATGGCCAAGGACCGCATGCTCCAGGCCGACGCCGCCAACGGCTTCCTGCTCGACGGCTTCCCCCGCAACCTGGGCCAGGCCAAGGCGCTGGACGAGTTCCTCGCTGAGCAGGGCATCAAGCTGGACGGCGTGCTGGACCTGGAGGTCCCCGAGGACGAGGTCGTCCGCCGGATCGCTGGCCGCCGCCTGTGCCGCAACGACGGTGGCCACGTCTTCCACGTGGACTACAACCCGCCGAAGGCCGAGGGCGTCTGCGACGAGTGCGGCGGCGAGCTGTACCAGCGCTCGGACGACACCGAGGACAAGGTGCGCACCCGCCTGGAGGTCTACCACACGGAGACCGAGCCGATCATCGACTACTACGTCCAGCAGGGCCTGGTGGCGACGATCTCGGCCCTCGGCAAGGTGGACGAGGTCACCCAGCGCGCGATCGAGGCGCTGAAGCAGAACGGCTGAGTTCCCTCAGCGGAGTACGCGTGTACGGCCGGATCGCCCGTGGAGCGGGCGGCCCGGCCGTTTCGGCGTCGTACGGTGGTAGGCAGTTAATCCGGACTTGGAAGGCGTGACCTGATGGTGGAGATCAAGACCCCCGAGCAGATCGCGAAGATGCGAGCGGCCGGGCTGGTCGTCGCCGAGGCGCTCAAGGCCTGCCGTGAGGCGGTCGCTCCCGGGGTGACCACCCAGGAGCTCAACGACATCGCCGACAAGGTCATCACTGACCACGGCGCCACCTCGAACTTCCGCGCCCACCACGGCGGCCTGTGGTTCCCCGGCGTGATCTGCGCCTCGGTGAACAACGAGGTCGTCCACGGCATCCCGGGCGAGCGGGTGCTGCAGGAGGGCGACATCATCTCGATCGACTGCGGCGCCATCCTGGACGGCTGGCACGGCGACTCGGCGATCACCGTCGCGGTCGGCGAGGTCCGCCCCGAGGTCGAGATGCTGAGCCGGGTGACCGAGGGCTCGATGTGGGCCGGCATCGCCCAGATGAAGAAGAACAACCGCCTGGTCGACGTCTCCAAGGCGATCGAGGGCTACATCCGCCGCCAGCCGCTGCCGCCCAAGGGCAAGTGGGGCATCACCGAGGGCTACGGCGGCCACGGCATCGGCACCGCGATGCACATGGAGCCGCACGTGCTGAACTACGTCGAGCGCGGCCGCGGCAAGGGCCCGAAGCTGGTCCCCGGCACGGTGCTGGCGATCGAGCCGATGGTCTCGCTGGGCACCCCGCACACCGCCGTGCTGGACGACGAGTGGACGGTCGTCACCAACGACGGCACCTGGGCCTCGCACTGGGAGCACTCGGTGGCCGTCACCGAGCAGGGCCCGCTGGTGCTGACCGCCTTCGACGGCGGCAAGGCCGAGCTCGCCAAGCTGGGCGTCACCGCAGCTCCGGACCCGCTGGCGTAGCCGCCGCGGCATCCGACTGCCGCTCCTGACTAGGGATCAGAGCCCTGGAGGTTTGGACCTCCAGGGCTTTTGTCCTATTTTTAATGGCCCGCAGTGGCAAACTGCGGCTCGGCTGGCCCTCGATCGATGCAGGAGAGAGCACGTGCTCAAGGGATTCCGCGACTTCATGATGCGCGGCAACGTCGTCGACATGGCGGTCGGTGTGGTCATCGGTGCCGCGTTCACCGCCGTGGTGACCGGCTTCGTGTCGGCCTTCCTCACCCCGCTGGTCGGTGTGGTGGTCGGCGCGGCCGGCGACTTCAGCTCGTACAAGGCGACCGTCGCCGGGGTCACCTTCCCGTACGGCCAGTTCCTGAACGTGCTGATCGCGTTCGTCATGACCGCCGCGGTGCTGTACTTCTGCGTGGTGCTGCCGATCACCAAGGCCACCGAGCGCTACCTGCCGAAGAAGCCGAAGGCCCCGAAGCGCCCCTGCCCCGAGTGCCTGACCGAGATCCCCGCGGCTGCCCGCCGCTGCTCGGCCTGCACCGCCCACGTGGAGCCGCTGGCCGCCTCCACCGGTGTCTGACGTACGGGTGTGACGAGTACCGCCTTCCGGGTCCCGGTTTTGGCCCATCGGACGCGCTGGCGTAGGATGGACCGTCGGCTCACTCGTAGCGTGCTTCAGCACGCCCTCTTCCCCTCGGGGATGGGGTGAACCCAGGTTCGCACGAGCGTTCCGCATACGGTAGCCGGTCCCGGAAGGTGGATCTCGCAGTTCATGGCTAAGAAGCAAGGCGCCATTGAGATCGAGGGCACCGTGATCGAGTCTCTTCCGAACGCGATGTTCAAGGTCGAGCTGCAGAACGGTCACAAGGTCCTCGCGCACATCAGTGGCAAGATGCGCATGCACTACATCCGCATCCTGCCGGACGACCGGGTCGTCGTGGAGCTCAGCCCCTACGACCTCACGCGCGGCCGGATCGTCTACCGCTACAAGTAAGAACGTCAGATCTAGACCCGGAGAACCTGAACATGAAGGTCAAGCCGAGCGTCAAGAAGATCTGCGACAAGTGCAAGGTGATCCGCCGTCACGGCCGGGTCATGGTGATCTGCGACAACCTGCGCCACAAGCAGCGCCAGGGCTGATCTCTCCCCAGCATTTCTCGTAGTACTTCGCGCGACGCGAAAACGTCATAAGCGGGCTACCCGATCCGTCTCGGAACGGACGGACTGCCGCCCCCGGTCAGAGGCCGGGGCTCCCTCACCGTGAGGTGTCGGAGTAGGTAGCACGCAAGACCTCTGAAGAACCACAGGAGCCTTGAATGGCACGCCTCGCCGGCGTTGATCTCCCCCGTGAGAAGCGGATCGAGATCGCCCTCACCTACGTGTACGGCATCGGCCGTACCCGCGCCCAGCAGACCCTCGCCGAGACCGGCGTCAACCCGGATGTCCGCGTTCGCGACATCACCGAGGACGACCTGGTCAAGCTGAGCCAGTACATCGACGCCAACTTCACGGTCGAGGGTGACCTCCGCCGCGAGGTGGCCGCCGACATCCGCCGCAAGGTCGAGATCGGCTGCTACGAGGGTCTGCGTCACCGCCGGGGCCTGCCGGTCCGCGGCCAGCGCACCCACACCAACGCGCGTACCCGCAAGGGCCCGCGTCGCGCGATCGCCGGTAAGAAGAAGCCGGGCAAGAAGTAGTCCGTCCCGTAACCGGACATCCCTCCGGCCCGCGGGTCAGCGGACCGACCACCTCAGTAGGAGAACAGACTTATGCCCCCCAAGGGTCGTCAGGCTGCCGGCGCGAAGAAGATCCGCCGCAAGGAAAAGAAGAACGTCGCTCACGGCCACGCGCACATCAAGAGCACGTTCAACAACACCATCGTTTCGATCACCGACCCCGCGGGCAACGTGATCTCCTGGGCCTCCGCCGGCCACGTCGGCTTCAAGGGCTCGCGCAAGTCCACCCCGTTCGCCGCGCAGATGGCCGCCGAGGCCGCTGCCCGTCGCGCGCAGGAGCACGGCATGCGCAAGGTTGACGTCTTCGTGAAGGGTCCGGGCTCCGGCCGCGAGACCGCGATCCGTTCGCTCCAGGCCACCGGCCTGGAGGTCGGCTCGATCCAGGACGTCACCCCCACCCCGCACAACGGCTGCCGTCCGCCGAAGCGCCGCCGCGTCTGACCCGTGTCGTCCCCTCTGGGGGCGACCCGGGCCTGGGTTCTGCTTTAAACCTCGTACGGGCTCCTGCGCAGTTGATTCAACACAGCGTGCAGGAGCCCGTACGCTTGGCATGAGGCCACCGCCTCATGGCCATTCGTTCGGCGTCAAATAGTGGGCGCCGAAGACTGGAGGATCGAAACCCCATGCTTATCGCTCAGCGTCCCTCGCTGACCGAAGAGGTCGTCGACGAGTTCCGCTCGCGGTTCGTGATCGAGCCGCTGGAGCCGGGCTTCGGCTACACCCTCGGCAACTCCCTGCGCCGCACGCTCCTGTCGTCGATCCCGGGTGCCGCTGTCACCAGCATCCGCATCGACGGCGTCCTGCACGAGTTCACCACCGTGCCGGGCGTCAAGGAGGACGTGACCGACCTCATCCTCAACATCAAGCAGCTGGTCGTCTCCTCGGAGCACGACGAGCCGGTCGTGATGTACCTGCGCAAGCAGGGCCCGGGTGTCGTCACCGCCGCCGACATCGCCCCGCCGGCGGGTGTCGAGGTGCACAACCCCGAGCTGGTCCTCGCCACGCTGAACGGCAAGGGCAAGCTGGAGATGGAGCTGACCGTCGAGCGCGGTCGCGGCTACGTCTCCGCCGTCCAGAACAAGGCCTCCGGCCAGGAGATCGGCCGCATCCCGGTCGACTCGATCTACAGCCCGGTGCTGAAGGTCACCTACAAGGTCGAGGCCACCCGTGTCGAGCAGCGGACCGACTTCGACAAGCTGATCGTCGACGTCGAGACCAAGCCCGCCATGCGTCCGCGCGACGCCATGGCCTCGGCCGGCAAGACCCTGGTGGAGCTGTTCGGCCTCGCCCGCGAGCTGAACATCGACGCCGAGGGCATCGACATGGGCCCGTCCCCGACGGACGCCGCCCTGGCCGCCGACCTGGCGCTGCCGATCGAGGAGCTGGAGCTCACCGTCCGCTCCTACAACTGCCTCAAGCGCGAGGGCATCCACACCGTGGGTGAGCTCGTCGCCCGCTCCGAGGCCGACCTGCTCGACATCCGCAACTTTGGCGCGAAGTCGATCGACGAGGTCAAGGCGAAGCTGGCCGGCATGGGCCTGGCCCTCAAGGACAGCCCGCCCGGGTTCGACCCGACCGCTGCCGCCGACGCCTTCGGCGCCGACGACCTCGACGACTCGCACTTCGCCGAGACCGAGCAGTACTAAGAGATTTGGCCGCGGGGGCGGTTCCACGGAGCCGCCCCCGTCGTCATGAAAGCCGTGCGGGCACAGTGCCCGTACGCCCGCTGCGGTACCTGGTACGGCCGCAGTCGGAGATTCGAGGAGTAATTCCATGCCGCGTCCCACCAAGGGTGCCCGCCTCGGCGGCGGCCCGCACCACGAGCCGCTGCTGCTCGCCGGTCTGTGCCGGGAGCTGTTCCAGTACGGCCGCATCACCACGACCGAGGCCAAGGCCCGTCGGATGCGCCCGCTGGCGGAGAAGCTGATCACCAAGGCGAAGAAGGGCGACATCCACAACCGTCGCCTGGTGCGCAAGACGATCACCGACGTCTCCGTGCTGCACACCCTCTTCACCGAGATCGCGCCGCGCTACGAGAACCGCCCGGGTGGCTACACCCGCATCACCAAGATCGGTCCCCGTCGTGGCGACAACGCCCCGATGGCCGTGATCGAGCTGGTCGAGGCGCTGACCGTCGCGCAGACCGCCGTCGGCGAGGCCGAGGCCGCCACCAAGCGCGCCGTCAAGGAGGCCGAGGAGGCCAAGGTCGAGGAGACCAAGGCCGACGAGGCCGCCGAGGCCGAGCAGGCCTGACGCCTCTAGGTGTTGCCGCGGGCCCGCTTTCCCAGTGATGGGGGAGCGGGCCCGTTCCTTGTCCGCGAGGTCCCTGGGAGAAGAGAAGCAGTGGTCAGTGATTGCGCCGAGCAGCCGCCGGTGAAGGACGGTCCGGCCGACGGGTACGTCCGCGTCCGGCTCGACCTCGCCTACCACGGCGCCGAGTTCTCCGGCTGGGCCCGCCAGAAGGGCGGCCGCCGGACGGTCCAGGAGGAGATCGAGAGCGCGCTGCAGGTCGTCACCCGCAGCCAGGAGCTCTTCCCGCTCACCGTGGCCGGCCGCACCGACGCCGGGGTGCACGCCCGCGGCCAGGTCGCCCACGTCGACCTGCCGGCCGAGCTGTGGGAGGCGCACCGGGAGAAGCTGCTGCGCCGGCTGGCCGGGCGGCTGCCCGGGGACGTCCGGATCTACCGGGTCGGCGAGGCGCCGGCCGGGTTCGACGCGCGCTTCTCGGCGATCTGGCGCCGGTACGCGTACCGGGTCGCCGACCACCCCGGCGGGGTCGACCCGCTGTTGCGCGGGCACGTGCTCTGGCACGACCGGCCGCTGGACCTGGAGAAGATGAACGCGGCCGCGAAGCTCCTGCTCGGCGAGCACGACTTCGCCGCGTACTGCAAGAAGCGCGAGGGCGCCACCACCATCCGCACCCTGCTGGAGCTGCACTGGGACCGCGTCCCGGTGGACACCTACGCCGCCCAGGAGGGCTCGCTGGCGGTCGCCACCGTCCGGGCCGACGCCTTCTGCCACAACATGGTCCGGGCGCTGGTCGGCGCGATGCTGCTGGTCGGCGACGGGCACCGGCCGGTGGAGTTCCCCGGCGAGGTGCTGGCCGGCGGAGTGCGCAACTCGGCCGTCAACGTGATCCGGCCGTACGGGCTCACCCTTGAGGAGGTCGGCTACCCGCCGGACGACCAGCTCGCCGAGCGCAACCGCCAGGCCAGGCGGATGCGGACCCTGCCCGGGCAGCCCGCCGCCACCCAGGCGGGAGCCTGAAGACCGGTCCTTAATCCGTTTTGGCCGGGGGCGTCCGCTTGGGACAATCGCTCCCATGGGACACGTCGAGATTTCGCACCTGGAGTACTACCTGCCGGACGGGCGGGTGCTGTTCGACGACGCGTCCTTCCGGGTCGGCGAGGGTGCCGCGGTCGCCCTGGTCGGGGCCAACGGCGCCGGCAAGACGACGCTGCTGCGCATGATCGCGGGGGACATCCAGCCGCACGGCGGCACGGTGACGATCAGCGGCGGGCTCGGCGTGATGCGCCAGTTCGTCGGCACCACCGGCCGCGAGGACCAGCAGTCCGCCCCGGGCGCGCTGCCGGCCGACGCCTCGGTGCGCGACCTGCTGGTCTCGGTCGCCCCCGAGCGGATCGCCAAGGCCGCCCGCGCGGTGGACGCCGCCGAGCTGGCGATGATCGCCCAGGACGACGAGAAGACGCAGATGGCCTACGCCCAGGCGCTCTCCGACTGGGCGGACGTGGGCGGCTACGACTACGAGACCGACTGGGACGTCTGCACCATGGCGGCCCTCGGCATGCCCTTCGACAAGGCCCAGTGGCGCGGCCTGAACACCCTCTCCGGCGGTGAGCAGAAGCGGCTGGTGCTGGAGGCGCTGCTGCGCGGCCCGGACGAGGTGCTGCTGCTCGACGAGCCCGACAACTACCTGGACGTACCGGCCAAGCGCTGGCTGGAGGAGGCCATCAAGGCCACCTCGAAGACCGTCCTGTTCATCTCGCACGACCGGGAACTGCTCTCCCGTACCGCCGACAAGATCATCAGCGTCGAGTCCGGCGCGGCCGGCAGCAGCGTCTGGGTGCACGGCGGCGGCTTCGACACCTTCCACGAGGCCCGCAAGGCCCGCTTCGAGCGCTTCGAGGAGCTGCGCCGCCGCTGGGACGAGGAGCACGCCAAGCTCAAGAAGCTGGTCGTCACCCTGCGTCAGGCCGCCGCCGTCAGCCACGAGATGGCCTCCCGCTACGCCGCCGCCCAGACCAGGCTGAAGAAGTTCGAGGACGCCGGCCCGCCGGAGGCGCCGCCGCGCGAGCAGACCATCACCATGCGGCTCAAGGGCGGGCGCACCGGCGTGCGCGCCTTCACCATGGAGCGGCTGGAGCTCACCGGTCTGATGAAGCCCTTCGACCTGGAGGTCTTCTACGGCGAGCGGGTCGCGGTGCTCGGCTCCAACGGCTCCGGCAAGTCGCACTTCCTGCGGCTGCTGGCCGGCGACGGGACCGTGGCGCACACGGGCAACTGGAAGCTCGGCGCCCGGGTGGTGCCCGGCCACTTCCGGCAGACCCACGCCCACCCGGAGCTGTTCGGCCGGACCGTCCGCTCGATCATCGAGGAGGAGCACGCGCTCAGCCGCGGCGCCGCGATGGGCGCGCTGCGCCGGTACGAGCTGGACCGTCAGGAGGAGCAGAAGTTCGAGTCGCTGTCCGGTGGACAGCAGGCCCGGCTGATGATCCTCAAGCTCGAACTCTCCGGCGTGACGGCCCTGTTGCTCGACGAGCCGACCGACAACCTGGACCTGGAGAGCGCCGAGGCGCTGCAGGCCGGGCTGGAGGCCTTCGACGGCACGGTGCTGTGCGTCACCCACGACCGCTGGTTCGCCAAGACCTTCGACCGCTTCCTGGTGTTCGGCGCGGACGGGCGGGTGTACGAGTCGCCCGAGCCGGTGTGGGACGTCACCCGGGTGGAGCGCGAACGCTGAGTTGCCGGGGGAGGGGCCTTCGGCCGGTGGACGAGGCGATTTTTGACCCCTCCCCGCCCGCCCGGTAACCTGGACGCTTGATGTGCGTATTGGCTCGCTCTATCTCACGTGAGAGGTCGGTACGCCGGAGACATCAGGTCGACGACCAGCGGTCCCCCTTGAATTGCGTCCAAGGTTGGCCAGGCTGCTCTTCCGTCCGGGTGCTCCTGTCAGGACTCACTCACTGAAAAGCGAAGGCTACGACCGTGCGTACGTACAGCCCCAAGCCCGGCGACGTCCAGCGTCAGTGGCACGTCATCGACGCGACCGACGTCGTGCTCGGCCGCCTGGCCTCCCAGGCCGCCAACCTCCTCCGGGGCAAGCACAAGGCGATCTACGCGCCGCACGTTGACACTGGTGACTTCGTCATCATCATCAACGCCGACAAGGTGCACCTGTCCGGTAACAAGAAGACCCAGAAGCTGGCCTACCGCCACTCGGGCTTCCCGGGCGGTCTGCGCTCGGTGCGCTACGACGACCTCCTGGACAAGAACCCGGAGAAGGCCGTCGAGAAGGCCATCAAGGGCATGATCCCCAAGAACAGCCTGGGCCGTCAGATGCTCTCGAAGCTGAAGGTCTACTCGGGCGACCAGCACCCCCACGCTGCCCAGCAGCCGGTGCCGTTCGAGATCACCCAGGTCGCGCAGTAATTCCGGCCACCAAGCCCCCCATCACTGAAAAGAGCTGAGGAACACCGTGGCCGAGACCACTGAAACCCTTGAGGTCGACTTCGACGAGACCGTCGTCGAGGGCGAGTACACCTCCGAGGAGACCTACACCTCCGAGTCCCTGGCCGGCCGCTTCGGCGAGGCCGTCCCCGGCGCCGGCCTCGGCCGTCGCAAGGAGGCGATCGCCCGCGTGCGCATCGTCCCCGGCACCGGCCAGTGGAAGATCAACGGTCGCACCCTTGAGGACTACTTCCCCAACAAGGTGCACCAGCAGACCGTGAACGAGCCCTTCAAGCTCCTCGAGCTGGACGGCCGTTACGACGTCGTCGCCCGCATCAGCGGTGGCGGCGTCTCCGGCCAGGCCTACGCGCTGCGCCTCGGCGTTGCCCGTGCCCTGAACGAGGCCGACGTGGACAACAACCGCGGCGCCCTCAAGAAGGCCGGCTTCCTGACCCGTGACGCCCGCGCCGTCGAGCGCAAGAAGGCCGGTCTGAAGAAGGCCCGCAAGGCGCCGCAGTACAGCAAGCGCTAGTCGCGCCCCCGGGGGTGCGGTCCGCCCTGGCGGCGCACCCCCTGGTTGCGCAAACCGTCGCCCCGGAGTACCCCGCGTACTCCGGGGCGACGTGTTCCCCGGCTCACGTGCGGCGGCCGGGATCATCGGTGGGTTCCGAGCATGGTGATGGAGGACGGACAGTGGGACGACTCTTCGGTACGGACGGCGTACGCGGGGTGGCGAACGAGGGCCTGACGGCGGAGCTGGCGCTCGGCCTGTCGGTCGCGGCCGCGCATGTGCTCGGTGAGGCCGGCGCCTTCGACGGTCACCGGCCGGTCGCGGTGGTCGGCCGCGACCCGCGTGCCTCGGGCGAGTTCCTGGAGGCCGCGGTCATCGCCGGTCTGGCGAGCTCCGGCGTCGACGTCCTGCGGGTCGGTGTCCTGCCCACCCCGGCCGTGGCCTACCTCACCGGCGCGCTCGGCGCCGACTTCGGCGTGATGCTGTCCGCCAGCCACAACGCCATGCCGGACAACGGCATCAAGTTCCTCGCCCGCGGCGGCCACAAGCTGGACGACCGGATCGAGGACGCGATCGAGGCGCACTACCGCAAGTACACGGTCGGCGGCGAGGACTGGAACCGTCCCACCGGCGCGGCCGTCGGCCGGGTGCGCGAGTACACCGAGGGCTTCGACAAGTACGTCGCCCACCTGATCGGCGTGCTGCCCAACCGCCTGGACGGCATCAAGGTCGTCATCGACGGCGCCCACGGCGCGGCCGCGTACGTCGCCCCCGAGGCCTTCGCCCGGGCCGGCGCCGAGGTCGTCCACACCCTGGGGGCCGAGCCCACCGGCCTCAACATCAACGACGGTGTCGGCTCCACCCACCTGGACCGGCTGCGCGTCGCCATGAAGGAGCACCAGGCCGACCTCGGTATCGCCCTGGACGGCGACGCCGACCGCTGCCTGGCCGCCGACGCCGAGGGCAACGAGGTGGACGGCGACCAGATCATCGCCATCCTCGCCGTCGCCATGAAGGAGGCCGGCACCCTGCGCCGCAACACCGCGGTGGCCACCGTGATGTCCAACCTCGGCTTCAAGCTGGCGATGGAGCGCGAGGGCATCGACCTGGTGGAGACCGCGGTCGGCGACCGCTACGTGCTGGAGGCGATGAAGGAGCACGGCTTCGCGCTGGGCGGCGAGCAGTCCGGCCACGTCATCCTGCTGGACCACGCCACCACCGGTGACGGCACCCTGACCGGCCTGATGCTGGGCGCCCGACTGGCCGCCACCAAGCAGCCGCTGGCCGACCTGGCCGCCGTGATGACCCGTCTGCCGCAGGTGCTGATCAACGTCAAGGGCGTCGACAAGAGCCGGGTGAAGACCAGCGTCGAGCTGACCGGGGCGGTCGCCGCGGCCGAGGCCGAGCTGGGCTCCACCGGCCGGGTGCTGCTGCGCCCGTCCGGCACCGAGCCGCTGGTCCGGGTCATGGTCGAGGCCGCCGACCCGGCGCAGGCCGAGGCGGTCGCGCAGCGGCTGGCCGAGGCGGTGCGCACCCACCTGGGCTGAGCCCCCGGTACGGCGAAGGCCCCCACTGGACCAGTGGGGGCCTGGCGTCGTTTCCGGAGCGTGCTAGAGCTTGCGCAGCAGTGCCCGGCGGACCTTGTGGTCCTGGCCCTTCTGCAGGATCAGGGTGGCCCGGCCGCGCGTGGGCAGCACGTTCTCCAGCAGGTTGGGCTTGTTGATGGTGCGCCAGACCTGGCGGCCGTACTCCATCGCCTCCTCCTCCGGCACCTCGGTGAAGCGGCGGAAGTAGGAGTTCGGGTCCTGGAAGGCGGTCTGCCGCAGCTTGCGGAAGCGGTCCAGGTACCAGTGCTCGATGTCGTCGGTACGGGCGTCGACGTAGATCGAGAAGTCGAAGTAGTCGGCCACCGCGAGGCGGGTGCGGCCGTCGGTGCCGGGCAGGGCCGGCTGGAGCACGTTCAGGCCCTCGACGATCAGGATGTCCGGGCGCTCCACGGTCAGCCGCTGGTCCGGCACGATGTCGTACACCAGGTGCGAGTACACCGGAGCGGTGACCCGCTCCTTGCCCGCCTTGACGTCCGCGACGAAGCGCATCAGGGCCCGGCGGTCGTACGACTCCGGGAAGCCCTTGCGGGCCATCAGGCCGCGACGGCGCAGCTCGGCGTTGGGCAGCAGGAAGCCGTCGGTGGTGACCAGTTCGACCCGGGGGTGTTCGGGCCAGCGGGCCAGCAGGGCCTGCAGCAGGCGGGCGGTGGTGGACTTGCCGACCGCGACCGAGCCGGCCACGCCGATGATGAACGGGGTGCGGGTGCGCTCGGTGTCCGGGGTGTCCAGGAAGGTGCCCAGCGTGCCGCGCAGCTCGTGCGTGGCGTGGATGTACAGGTTCAGCAGCCGGGACAGCGGCAGGTAGACGTCGCGGACCTCGTCCAGGTCGAGGGCCGTGCCGAGGCCGCGCAGCTGCTCCACCTCCTCGGCGGTCAGCGGCAGCGGCGTACGCTCGCGCAGCGCGCTCCACTCGGCCCGGCTGAGGTCCACGTAAGGGGACGGCGACGGGCCGGGCGTGGCGGCGCCCCGCGTACAGAGTTCGGTCAGCACATGCTCCATTGTGAGCCGTAGCGGTGTTCACGGTGGCTGTGGTGTCGGTCACGCAGCGTTGGCCCGAGACGGGAATACGGCCACAGAACCGCCCTTATGCTGGCACGCATGTGCGGAATTGTTGGATACGTGGGCGCGCAGTCCGCCCTCGACGTAGTAATCGCTGGTCTGCAGCGGCTGGAGTACCGGGGCTATGACTCGGCCGGTGTCGCGGTGCAGACGCAGGACTCCGAGGGGCAGTGGAGCCTGGTCACGGACAAGCGTGCCGGAAAGCTCGGCAACCTGGAGAAGTCGCTCGCCGAGTCCCCTCTGCCCGGCGGCACCACCGGCATCGGCCACACCCGCTGGGCCACCCACGGCGGCCCGACGGACGCCAACGCCCACCCCCACCTGGACGACGACTGCCGGGTGGCCGTGGTCCACAACGGCATCATCGAGAACTTCGCCCAGCTGCGCGCCGAGATCGCCGAGCGCGGCCACACCCTCCGGTCCGAGACCGACACCGAGGTCGTCGCCCACCTGCTGGGCGAGGCGTACGAGGGCGACCTCGCCGAGGCCATGCGCGTGGTCTGCCGCCGTCTGGACGGCGCCTTCACCCTGGTCGCCGTGCACGCGGACGCGCCCGGCGTGGTGGTCGGCGCCCGCCGCAACTCGCCGCTGGTGGTGGGCCGCGGTGAGGGCGAGAACTTCCTCGCCTCGGACGTCGCCGCGTTCATCGCGCACACCCGTGAGGCGATCGAGCTGGGCCAGGACCAGGTCGTCGAGCTGCGTCACGAGGCCGTGACGGTGACCAACTTCGACGGCACCCCGGCGGAGGTGCGCGAGTACCACGTCGACTGGGACGCCTCCGCCGCCGAGAAGGGCGGCTACGACTACTTCATGCTCAAGGAGATCGCCGAGCAGCCGAAGGCCGTCGCGGACACCCTGCTGGGCCGCATCGGCACCGACGGCCGGCTGACCCTGGACGAGCTGCGCATCTCCGACGCGGACCTGCGCTCGGTGGACAAGGTCGTCATCGTCGCCTGCGGCACCGCGTTCCACGCGGGCATGATCGCCAAGTACGCGATCGAGCACTGGACCCGCATCCCCTGCGAGGTCGAGGTCGCCTCGGAGTTCCGCTACCGCGACCCGATCATGGGACCGGGCACGCTGGTCATCGCCATCTCGCAGTCCGGCGAGACCATGGACACCCTGATGGCCCTGCGGCACGCCCGGGAGCAGGGCGCCAAGGTGCTGGCGATCTGCAACACCAACGGCTCCACCATCCCGCGCGAGTCGGACGCGGTGCTGTACACCCACGCCGGCCCGGAGGTCGCGGTCGCGTCCACCAAGGCGTTCCTGACCCAGCTGATCGCCTGCTACCTGGTCGCCCTGTACCTGGGCCAGGTGCGCGGCACCAAGTGGGGCGACGAGATCTTCGCCGTCATCAAGGAGCTCGGCGACGCGCCGAAGCAGGTCGAGCAGGTCCTGGAGACCATGGAGCCGGTGCGCGAGCTGGCCCGCTCGCTGGCCGACGCCCGCTCGGTGCTGTTCCTCGGCCGCCACGTCGGCTTCCCGGTGGCCCTGGAGGGTGCGCTCAAGCTCAAGGAGCTCGCCTACATGCACGCCGAGGGCTTCGCGGCGGGCGAGCTCAAGCACGGGCCGATCGCGCTGATCGAGGAGGGGCTGCCGGTCGTGGTGGTCGTGCCCTCGCCGCGCGGGCGCTCGATCCTGCACGACAAGATCGTCTCCAACATCCAGGAGATCCGGGCCCGCGGCGCCCGCACCATCGTGATCGCCGAGGAGGGCGACGAGGCGGTCGTCCCGTACGCGGACCACCTGATCCGCATCCCGGTGACCCCGACCCTGCTGCAGCCGCTGGTCTCCACCGTCCCGCTCCAGGTCTTCGCCTGCGAGCTGGCCACGGCCAAGGGCCACGAGGTCGACCAGCCGCGCAACCTGGCGAAGTCGGTCACCGTCGAGTAGTCGCTCGGCCTCTCACGGCGTCCCTGCGGTGGCTGCGTCCTACCGCAGGGGCGCCGTTGTGTCCGGTGCGGGATAGCGTCGGCGGTAGCCGACCGCCGAAGGAGTCCTGCCATGCGTCACGCCCATCGGGTGGAAGTCGTCCGGGCCGCCGAGGCCGCGCTGATGGCGCGGTTGCCGGAGGGGACGTTGATGCAGCGGGCGGCGGCCGGGCTGGCGGCGACCTGCGCGCGGCTGCTGACGCGGCGTCGCGGGCGGGTGTACGGCAGCCGGGTGGTGGTGCTGGCGGGCAGCGGGGACAACGGGGGTGACGCCCTGTACGCCGGGGCCGCGCTGGCCCGGCGCGGGGCGCGGGTGACGGCGGTGCTGCTCGCGCCGCAGAAGGCCCACCGGGGCGGGCTGGCCGCGCTGCGCGCTTACGGCGGACGGGTGACGGCGGAGCGGGAAGTCGGTCTGGCCGACTTCTCGTGCGCGGACCTGGTGCTGGACGGGATCGTCGGCATCGGCGGCCGCGGCGGGCTGCGCCCCGAGGCGGAGCCGTACGCACGGGCCGAACGACGCGGCACGGTGGTGGCGGTGGACCTGCCCAGCGGGGTCGAGGCGGACACCGGCGAGGTTCCGGGGGCGGCGCTGCGCGCGGACGTCACGGTCTGCTTCGGCACGTACAAGCCCGGGCTGCTGATCGACCCGGGGGCCTCGTACGCGGGCGCGCTGCAACTGGTGGACATCGGGCTGGAGCTGCCGGAGCCGGACGTGACGGCCCTGCAGCACGCGGACGTGGCGGCGCTGCTGCCGCTGCCGGGCGCGGAGAGCGACAAGTACCGGCGCGGCGTGGTCGGGGTGGCGGCCGGCTCGGCGACGTACCCGGGGGCGGCGCTGCTGGCGGTCGCCGGGGCGCTGCGGGGCGGCGCGGGCGCCGTCCGGTACGTCGGCACGGCGGCCGAGGAGGTGGTCCGGCGCTTCCCGGAGACGCTGGTCACCGAGGGCGGACCGGCCGGGGCCGGGCGGGTGCAGGCCTGGGTGGTCGGGCCGGGCGGCGGCGAGGGGGCGCGGCAGGTGCTGGCCGAGGCGCTGGCGGGTGACGTCCCGGTGCTGGTGGACGCGGACGGGCTGACCGAGCTGGGTCGGCTCGGCCCCGAGGCGCTGGCCGGCCGTACCGCGCCGACCCTGCTCACCCCGCACACCGGCGAGGCCGCCCGGCTGCTCGCGGGCGTCGAGGGCACCGCGCCGCCCGCCGCCGGGGACCTGGCCGCCACCCGGCTGGCCACCGCCCGGCGGCTGGCGGCCGCCTACCGGGCCACCGTGCTGCTGAAGGGCTCCACCACCGTGGTGGCCGATCCGGGCGGGGCCGTCCGGGTGAACCCCACCGGCACCTCCTGGCTGGCCACCGCGGGCAGCGGGGACGTGCTGGCCGGTCTGGCCGGTTCGCTGCTCGCCTCGGGCCTGTCGCCGCTGGACGCCGCCTCGGTGGCCGCCTATCTGCACGGCCTGGCGGGCCGTGGGGCGGCGGGTGACCCGGGCGCGCCGGTGACCGCGACGGGCGTCGCCCAGGCGCTCCCGACGGCCTGGCGAGCGGTGCGGCAGGGGTAGTCCGAGCGGAACCGAACCATCCGTTCCAGGCGTCTCAGACGGGGCGGACGAGCCGTCCGCCGCAGGTCGACGGGGTGCCCGGCGCCCCGGTGCCGACCGCCGCGCCGATGGGCCGTTCGGCGAGGACTCCGGGACGTCTGGGAGACTGACCCTGATGACAACTGCGAACACGACCGGCACAGCCACCCTCACCGACGGCGTACGGGCTGAGGCGACCATCGATCTCGCCGCCCTGCGCGGCAACCTCGCCGCGCTGCGCGAGCGCGTCGGCGGCTCTGCCGTGATGCTCGCGGTCAAGGCGGACGCCTACGGCCACGGCGCGCTCGAGTGCGCCCGTGAGGCGGTCGCGAACGGCGTCGGCTGGCTCGGCTGCGCGACGCCCGACGAGGCGCTGGCGCTGCGGGCCGGTGGCATCCGCCCGGAGCACGCCCGCATCCTGTGCTGGCTGTGGACGCCCGGCGGGCCGTGGCGCGAGGCGCTGCGCGCGGACCTGGACATCTCGGTCAGCGGCCAGTGGGCGCTGGACGAGCTGCTGCCGGCCGTACGGGAGACCGGCATCCCGGCGCGGGTCCACCTGAAGGCCGACACCGGACTGGGCCGCAACGGCTGCCAGCCGCACGACTGGCCGCAGCTGGTGGCGAACGCCCGGCGCGCCGAGGCCGAGGGACTGCTGAAGGTGGTCGGCATCTGGTCGCACTTCGCCGCCGCCGACGAGCCGGGCCACCCGTCGATCCAGGCCCAGCTGGACTCCTACCACGCCGCGCTGGCGCACGCCGAGGCCGCCGGGCTGCGCCCCGAGGTGCGGCACCTGGCGAACTCCCCGGCCACCCTGCTGCTGCCGCAGTCGCACTTCGACCTGGTCCGCACCGGCCTGGCCGCGTACGGGCTGTCGCCGGTGCCCGAGGTGGGCTCCCCGGCCGACTTCGGGCTGCGCCCGGTGATGGCGCTGACCGCCCGGCTGGCGCTGGTCAAGCACGTCCCCGGCGGGCACGGGGTCAGCTACGGCCACCACTACGTGACGCCCGGCCCGACCACCCTTGGGCTGGTCCCGGTCGGCTACGGCGACGGCATCCCGCGCCACGCCAGCGGCACCGGCCCGGTGCAGATCGGCGGCAAGTGGCGCACGGTGGCCGGCCGGGTCGCGATGGACCAGTTCGTGGTGGACCTGGGCGGTGACACCCCCGGGATGGGTGACGAGGTGCTGCTGTTCGGCAACGGCGAGCACGGTGAGCCGACCGCCGAGGACTGGGCCCGCGCCTGCGGCTCCATCTCGTACGAGATCATCACCCGGATCGGCGCCCGGGTGCCCCGCCGCTACCTGGGCGGCAGCCACGCCGAGGGCCTGTCGGCATGACCGACTCGCCGGCCGAGCACACCCCGGTCGCCGTGGTGGCCAAGGCGGCCGGCGCGGCCACCGGGGTGAGCCGGGCCGGTGTGATCGGGATCTCCGTCGGCGTGCTGGCGGCCGGCGCGGCGGCGGGCGTGGCGATCGAGCGGCTGACGGTCGGCCGGGCGATGCGCCGCCGGGCGCGGGCCGAGCTGGACGCGGCCGCCCCGTACGGCTCGCTGCGCGGGCGACCGCTCACGGTGGCCGCGCCGGACGGCACCGAGCTGTACGTGGAGCTGGACGGCACCGGCTGGGCCGAGCCGGACGGCCTGGGCGAGTGGGCGAGTGACAGCCCCGAGCGCCCGGGAAGCGAGCGGGCGAGCGACCGCGCCGAGCCGCTGACCGTGGTGTTCTGCCACGGCTACTGCCTCAACCAGGACAGCTGGCACTTCCAGCGCGCCGCGCTGCGCGAGGGCGTGCGGCTGGTCTTCTGGGACCAGCGCAGCCACGGCCGCTCCGAGCGCTCCCGCTCGTACCTGGCCGGCGAGCCGGCCGGCATCGACCAGCTGGGCGGCGACCTCAAGGCGGTGCTGGACGCCGTCGCGCCGACCGGGCCGCTGGTGCTGGTGGGCCACTCGATGGGCGGCATGACGGTGATGGCGCTGGCCGAACTGCACCCGGAGCTGTTCCGCGACCGCGTCGCCGGGGTCGCGCTGGTCGGCACCCTGGCGGGGGACTGGGACGATGTGAGCCTCGGCCTGCCGAAGGTCGGCGCCAAGCTGTTCAAGAAGGTCGCGCCCGGCGTGATGCGGCTGCTGGGCCGTCAGGTGGAGCTGGTGGAGGCGACCAGGCGGGTCGGCGCGGACGTGGCGGCCGTCTTCTACCGGAAGTTCTCCTTCGGCGGGAAGGACGTCGACCCCGGCGTGGTGCGCTTCGCCGAGCAGCTGTTGGACGCCACCCCGATCGACGTGGTCGCCGAGTTCTACCCGGCGTTCGGCGCGCACGAGAAGTACGAGTCGCTGAACGCCCTGCGTGGCCTGCCGGCCCTGGTGCTGGCCGGAACGAAGGACCTGCTGACGCCCGCGACCCACAGCGAGGCGATGGCCGAACGGTTGCCCGGCGCCGAGCTGGTGCTGGTCGAGGGCGCCGGGCACCTGGTGCTGCTGGAACGCCCCGGGCTGGTCGACCACGAGCTGGCGCGGCTGCTGTGCCGGGCCGCCGGGTTCGCCGGCGCCGCGCCGCTGCCGCCGGCCGTCCTGGAGCTCGCCAGCGAGCGGCCCCGGGAACCGGAGCCGAACCCGGTCGCCGACCCCGCCTGACCCCCGCCCGCCGCGCCGGGGTGCGGCGATGTGGCACGGTAGCGGTGGCGGCCGGTGGTCGGCGCGCCGCTACGGACCGAAGGGCAAGACACGCGCATGGGCTCGCACGCCACTCTCACCGTCCCCACTCCGGAGCGGATGGGCCGACTCGGCCGGGAGCTGGCCGCGCTGCTGCGGCCGGGTGACCTGGTGCTGCTCTCCGGCGAGCTGGGGGCGGGGAAGACCACGCTGACCCGGGGCCTCGGGGAGGGGCTGCAGGTCCGCGGGGCGGTGACCTCGCCGACCTTCGTGATCGCCCGGGTGCACCCCTCGCTGGTCGGCGGCCCGGCCCTGGTGCACGTGGACGCGTACCGGCTGGGCGGGAACCTGGACGAGATGGAGGACCTCGACCTGGACGTCTCGCTGCCGGACTCGGTGATCGTGGTCGAGTGGGGCGAGGGCAAGGTCGAGCGGCTGTCCGAGGACCGGCTGGAGGTGCGGATCGAGCGGGCGATCGGCGACACCGCCGGGGAGGACCACGACCCGCGCCGGGTGGTGCTGACCGGCGTCGGAGAGCGCTGGGCGGATGTGGAGCTGGAGGAGCTCGCCTGAAGGTCCGGTCGTCGAACTCCCGCCCGCGGGGTGTTCGAGGGCGGGCCCCGGCGGTTCCCCGTTTTGCCGACAGCCTGTCGGCATGGTGTTGCGGGCGGGGTGCCGGGCGTGGTGGGATGGGTGCTGCGGTTAGGTCTGCCTAACTAGGGAGGCGCCATGTCGAGCCCCACCCCCGCCCCGGAGCGTGCCCCGCGCGGCACCGGGACCGGAGAGTCCGCCCGCCGCGCTCCGGGAGCGCCGATGCGGGCGCTGCTGGCCGCCTGCGCGGCCGCCGAGGCGGTGTCCACCCCGCCCGAACCGCAGCCGCGGCAGGCCGAAGAGCCCGAGGCGGAGACACCCCGGGCTGCCTGACGCCCTGACCGCCCGGCTCAGGCGACCACGACCACCTTGGTGCCGTTCGGCGCGAAGTCCCAGAGCAGCTGCCCCTCGGCGCGGCCGCTGCGGATGCCGCCGGTCTTGGCCTTCGGATCGGCGGTCGGCGTCGCGCCGTCCATGGCCGAGCTGAAGCCGAACACCACGCCGTTCTGCTGCGCGAAGCGCACCACGTGCTCGATCTGCCGGCCGTCGGTACCGGTGCCGACCGGGGTGCGGCTGTACACCGAGTAGCTGCCCGGGGTCGGCTCGACCGTGCCCGGGGCGACCAGGAAGGTGGCCGTGACCTGCGGGTTCTTCTTCGGGTCGACCAGCCAGACGCAGTGGCTGCCCACCGAGTAGACGACCCGCGTGCCACTGCCCGAGCTGGCCGGCAGCGCCGGGGCGGTCGGGGTGGCCGTGGCGCTCGGCGTCGCCGAGGCGGCCGGCCCGGTCGACGTCGCCACGGTGGTGGGACGGGCACCGCCCGCGCGGTCCTGCGCGCCGTTGGCCTGGAAGGCCAGCAGGCTCACCACCGCCAGGGCCCCCAGGGTCAACCCCGTGACCACCACTCCAGGACCCATCTTCGCCACGTGCCACTCCCGCCGCCGTCCTCTGTACGTACCGCCCTAATCGTGCCAGGTCCCCCTGGCCGGTCGGCAGCGCCCAGCACGTGTGTTCCGGACGGGGACACCAGCTCGATCAGCTGGTCGGCTCAACGTCGGTCTAACCTTGTCCTGTGCTGCTGCTCGCGTTCGACACCGCTACCCCCGCCGTCACCGCCGCCGTCCACGACGGCACGGCCGTCCTCGCCGAGACCCACCAGGTCGACGCCCGACGCCACGGTGAACTGCTGCTGCCCGCGATCGACCAGGTCCTGCGGGCTGCCGGGGTGGACAAGCACCAGCTCACCGGCATCGCAGTCGGCGTCGGCCCGGGCCCGTACACCGGCCTGCGGGTCGGCCTGGTGACGGCCGCCGCGCTCGGCCACGCGCTCGGGCTGCCGGTGCACGGCGTCTGCACCCTGGACGCGATCGCCTTCCAGGCCCGCGCCGAGGGCTTGACCGGGCAGCCGTTCACGGTGGCCACCGACGCCCGCCGCAAGGAGGTCTACTGGGCCTCCTACGACGCCGAGGGCCGCCGCACCGAGGGTCCCGGCGTGGACCGCCCGGCCGAGCTGACGCCCCAGGCCCGCTCGGTGGGCGCCGGCGCGCTGCTCTACCCCGACGCCTTCCCGGGCGCCCACGGTCCCGACCACGTCTCGGCCGGCGCCCTCGCCGGCTTCGCCGCCGCCGAGCTGGTCGCCGGGCGCGAGCTGCTGCCGAACCTCCCGCTGTACCTGCGCCGCCCGGACGCCCAGGTGCCCGCCGCCTACAAGACCGTTCTAGGGGGCAAGGCGGTGCTCCCGGCGTGAACCACGGCACCACCCTGCGCCCGATGCGCTGGTGGGACATCGAGCCGGTGATGGAGCTGGAACTCAGGCTCTTCCCCGAGGACGCCTGGTCCCACGGGATGTACTGGTCCGAACTCGCCGAGGCCCACCCCGGCGGCACCCGCCACTACACCGTCGCCACCACCGGGGACGGCGCCATCGTCGGCTACGCCGGACTGATGGAGATCGCCGGCGAGGGCGACGTCCAGACCATCGCCGTCGACGAGCGCCACCAGGGCGCCGGTCTCGGCGCGGCGCTGCTCACCGACCTGATCCACGAGGCCGCCCGGCGCGGCTGCGCCGAACTGCTGCTGGAGGTACGGGTGGACAACCCGCGCGCCCAGCGGCTGTACGAGCGCCACGGCTTCGAGCCGGTGGGCATCCGGCGCGGCTACTACCAGCCCGCCAACGTCGACGCGCTGGTGATGCGCCTCGACCACCCGAGCACTGACAGCACCGACCCGAAGGACATTGAGGACACCCGCCATGGCTGACGAACCGCTCGTCCTCGGCATCGAGACCTCCTGCGACGAGACCGGCGTCGGCATCGTGCGCGGCACCACGCTGCTGGCCGACGCGGTCGCCTCCAGCGTCAACGACCACGCCCGCTTCGGCGGCGTCGTCCCGGAGATCGCCAGCCGCGCCCACCTGGAGGCGATGGTCCCGACCATCCAGCGCGCCCTGGACACCGCCGGGATCAAGGCGAGCGACCTGGACGGCATCGCCGTCACCGCCGGCCCCGGCCTGGCCGGTGCGCTGCTGGTCGGCGTCAGCGCCGCGAAGGCGTACGCCTGGGCGCTGGACAAGCCGCTGTACGGGGTCAACCACCTCGCCTCGCACATCTGCGTCGACCAGCTGGAGCACGGTCGGCTGCCCTCGCCGACGATGGCCCTGCTGGTCTCCGGCGGGCACTCCTCGCTGCTGCTCAGCGAGGACATCACCAGCGACGTCCGCCCGCTCGGCGCGACCATCGACGACGCGGCCGGTGAGGCCTTCGACAAGGTCGCCCGGGTGCTCGGCCTGGGCTTCCCCGGCGGCCCGATCGTCGACCGCACGGCCCGCGAGGGCGACCCCAAGGCGATCAACTTCCCGCGCGGCCTGAGCGGCAGGAACGACCCGGAGTACGACTTCTCCTTCTCCGGCCTGAAGACCGCCGTCGCCCGTTGGGTGGAGGCCAAGCGACGGGCTGGCGAGGAGGTGCCGATCGCGGACGTGGCGGCCTCCTTCCAGGAGGCGGTCACCGACGTGCTCACCCGCAAGGCCGTCAAGGCGTGCAGGGACAACGGCGTCGACCACCTGATGATCGGCGGCGGCGTCGCGGCCAACTCCCGGCTGCGCGAGATGGCCCAGCAGCGCTGCGACCGGGCCGGCATCCGGCTGCGGGTGCCCCGGCCGGGCCTGTGCACCGACAACGGTGCCATGGTGGCCGCGCTGGGCGCCGAGATGGTGTGGCGCGACCGCACGCCCTCCGCCTTCGACCTGTCGGCGGACTCCTCGCTGCCCGTCACCGACGTCCACGTCCCTGCTGCGGACATCGGGCACGGCGACTTCCATGGCCAGGCCTACGACGCCCTCGGCGGCGGTGCGGCATGACCGTCGCCGCGATGTGGGAGGCCCGGGCGGCGGACCACCGGGGCGACGAACTCGCCGCCTGGGTAAGGGAGTTCGCGCTGCCCATGGTCCGCGGCGCGGCTGGTCTGGAGCGCCTTGAGCTGCTCTCCGCCCCGGGCGAGCGGGTGTTGCTGATCACCTGGTGGAGCGGCGATCCGGTACTGGTCGCCGACCCGCCGGCCGAGCTGCTCGGCCGCCCGGTGCACCGCTGGTCCTTCACCAGCGAGCACGTCGAGTAGACGGTGGTCGGGAACCGCCGCGCGCCCGCTACCGTGCATAGCTGAGAGAAGGCCGGACGGGATCGGGAGCGCGGCGCGGTGAACAGGGACGGGCGGAGCAGGATCAGGACGTACGCGGTGGGGGCGCTGGCCCTGCTGGCCTTCGCCACCGCGTGCGGCGACAACGGGGCCGGCGGCGGTGCCGCCCCGGCCGCGTCCCAGCCGTCCGGCGGCGCCGCGCCGACCGCCGCGGCCACCACGCCGGGCGCGGCCCCGGCCGAGGGCGACGCCGCGGCCTGGGCGAAGTGGAACCTCAAGCCGCTCGCCCCGGCCCCCGCGCCGCCCGCCGACAAGCCGATCAAGCTCGAACGCACCGGCACCGTACCGGTGATCAGCGACGTGAAGACGAGCGACAAGGTCGTCTTCATCACCATCGACGACGGTGCCGAGAAGGACCCGAAGTTCGTCGAGATGCTGACCGACCTCAAGGTGCCGATCACGATGTTCTTGACCAAGGACATCGTCAAGAACGACTACGGCTACTTCAAGCCGCTCCAGGCGCTCGGCAACCACATCCAGAACCACACCGTCACCCACCCGGTGATGAGCAAGCTCCCGGCGGACAAGCAGAAGGCCGAGATCTGCGACGACCAGGCCGCGCTCACCCAGCAGTACGGCACCGCCCCGCTGCTGTTCCGCCCGCCGTTCGGCGACGGCGCCAACACCCCGATGCTCAACACCTCGGTGCAGCAGTGCGGCCCGCGCGCGATCGTGCTCTGGCGCGAGTCGATGCAGATCCACGACATGCAGTACCAGGCCGCCGACAAGAAGCTGAAGCCCGGCGACATCATCCTGGCGCACTTCCGCGGCCCCAAGGAGCTCAAGGGCGCCACGATGACCCAGATGTTCGCCGACCTGCTGGCCCGGATCCAGGAGCAGGGCTTCTCGGTGGCCCGGCTGGACGACTACATCCAGCCGCCGGCGTCGTAACCGCTCAGACCGGCTGACCGAGCATCATCAGCGGACCGTGGTCGGTGCGGCTGAGGATCACCGTGACGGTGTTCGGCCCGGAGGGCCTGAGCTGACGGCGCAGCTCCTCCGGGGTGATCGCCATCCCGCGCTTCTTGATCACCACCGTGCCGGCCTGACGCTCGCGCAGCAGCGCCTTCAGCTTCTTGATGTGGAAGGGCAGCACGTCGGTGAGCTCGAAGGCGTGCGCGTACGGGGTGGCGACCAGCTCGTCCGAGGTCAGGTAGGCGATCTTCGGGTCGATCAGCCGGCCGCCGACCTGCTCGGCCACCTCGGCCACCAGGTGGGCCCGGATCACCGCGCCGTCCGGCTCGTACAGGTACCGCCCGACCGGTCCGGCCGGCGGGTCGGGCAGGTCGCCGCCGGTCAGGCTGGCGCCCTGCGGCAGCAGGGTGGCGCGGTGCGGGCGGGCCGCCTTGGTGCCGAACCAGAGCACCGCCTCCTTGACGTCCCCGTGGTCGGAGACCCACTCGGCCTCGGCGTCCGCCGGGACGGCCTCGTGCGGGATGCCCGGTGCCACCTTCAGCGCGCCGATCGGGGTCCGCCGCCCGGCCTCGATCGCCCAGGACAGCGGCGGGGCGTACGCCTCGGGGTCGAACACCCGGCCGCGCGAGGTACGGCGGGCAGGGTCGGTGAACACCGCGTCGTAGCCGGTGACGTCCACCTCGGCGACGTCCGCGCAGCGCACCTCGACCAGCTCGGACAGGCCCAGAGCGGCGGCGTTGGCCGCGGTCGCGGCGCAGGCGGCCGGGTCCTTGTCCACCGCCAGCACCTCGATCCCGGCCCGGGCCAGAGCCAGCACGTCCCCGCCGATGCCGCAGCACAGGTCCGCCAGCCGCCGTACCCCCAGCTCGGCGAACCGGCGGGCCCGCCACTCGGCCACACTGCGCCGGGTGGACTGCTCGACCCCGTTGGGCGTGAAGTACATCAGGTCCGCGTCCGTCCCGAACTTCGCCCGCGCCCGCTGCCGCAACCGCGCCTGCCCGAACGCCGCCGACACCAGCTCCGCCGGATGCTCCCGGCGCAGCCGGGTGGCGAGCGCCAGCTCCTCCTGGGGCGTGAACTCGCGCAGCTCGGCGAGCAGGGCCTGACCCTCGGGGGTCAGCAGGGGCTGGAGGTTCTCGGTGTCCACGGGCCCATTCTGACCGGTCAGAGGAGGTGGACGCCGGGTAGGACCGACAACGTGATGACGGACAGGGCCACCCCGGTGACGACCGGGACGATCCGGTACCCGATCCGCCAACTGGCCCGGACGATCCAAGCGGGCACCGGGAGCGTGGCCGCGATGAGGATCAGGGTGCCGACCGGCCTGGACGCGTGCAGTGACATCACGATCAGGAAGGTCACGAGGCCGCCGACGATCAGCGCCGGAACCAGCGCGACGGCCACGACCAGGGCGAGCAGCAGGTCCGTCAGCCAGTGGGCACGCGGTCGCAGGGGATCCCGGATCAGCGGCACGCTTATCGGAACACCCCCAGGCACAGCAGCACGGGCAGCATGAAGGGCGCGACCCCGGCGGCGAGTGGCAGGAGCTCGTAGCCGCTCCGGTGGCCGCGCAGGACGACGGTGACGGGCACTCCGTAGCCGATGACCACCGCGGAGAGCGCGCCGAACACGATGACGCCGCCCGGGTCGGAGCCGGCGGAATCGGCGATCGCTCCGCCGAGCCAGAAGGCGATGAGCGGAAGGGCCGTCAGCAGCGGCAGCAGCAGAAGCGCGAGCACGGCGTCCTTGGCGTTGGACGGGCCGATGCGTACCGGGGTGTCGGTCATGGCAGGAGTCTGTCCGAGGGGGCGCCGCCCGCACATGAGTACGGCTACTCATCCGTATCGCGAGGGTTCAGGGCGCGTCGTTGGCACTCTGGTTGACTGAGTGCTAACACCGGCCTATGGTCGTCCTTGGCACTCCCCACTGGGGGAGTGCTAACGCGAAGACGCGTGTCTGACCCCCGCGACGGCAGGCTCGCAAGTTCGCCCCTACCCGTTAGAAAACCCCGTAATCTCCGAAGGGGAGCTCGGACGTGACCACCAGCAGCAAGGTTGCCATCAAGCCGCTTGAGGACCGCATCGTGGTCCAGCCGCTCGACGCCGAGACCACCACGGCCTCCGGCCTGGTTATCCCGGACACCGCCAAGGAGAAGCCCCAGGAGGGCGTCGTCCTGGCCGTCGGCCCGGGCCGCTTTGAGGACGGCCAGCGTCTGCCGCTCGATGTCGCCGTCGGTGACATCGTCCTGTACTCGAAGTACGGCGGCACCGAGGTGAAGTACCAGGGCGAGGAGTACCTGGTGCTCTCCGCCCGCGACGTCCTCGCGATCATCGAGAAGTAAGACGTCCCGACCCGCCCCGGATCCGTGTCCTTCGTGACAGTGGCCCGGGGCGCGGTTGTTGGTTCACGTTGTTCGGCGGCCGGTGGGTCGGCCGCAGCCCCGAGGGAATAGGGAACATGGCGAAGATCCTGCAGTTCGACGAGGACGCCCGCCGCTCGCTGGAGCGCGGTGTCAACAAGCTGGCCGACACCGTCAAGGTGACCATCGGCCCCAAGGGCCGCAACGTCGTCATCGACAAGAAGTTCGGCGCCCCGACCATCACCAACGACGGTGTCACCATCGCCCGCGAGGTCGAGCTGGACGACCCGTACGAGAACCTTGGCGCGCAGCTCGTCAAGGAGGTCGCCACCAAGACCAACGACGTCGCGGGTGACGGCACCACCACCGCCACCGTGCTGGCCCAGGCCCTGGTCAACGAGGGTCTGCGCAACGTCGCCGCCGGTGCCGGCCCGGCCGCCCTGAAGAAGGGCATCGACAAGGCCGTCGCCGCCGTCTCCGAGCACCTGCTCTCGGTGGCCCGCGAGATCGAGGGCAAGGACGACGTCGCCGCCGTCGCGTCCCTCTCCGCCCAGGACACCCAGGTCGGCGAGCTGATCGCCGAGGCGATCGACAAGGTCGGCAAGGACGGTGTCATCACCGTCGAGGAGTCGAACACCTTCGGCGTGGAGCTGGACTTCACCGAGGGCATGCAGTTCGACAAGGGCTACCTGTCGCCGTACTTCGTCACCGACGCGGAGCGGCAGGAGGCGGTCCTGGAGGACCCGTACATCCTGATCAACCAGGGCAAGATCTCCTCCATCCAGGAGCTGCTGCCGCTGCTGGAGAAGATCCTGCAGGGCGGTGCCTCCAAGCCGCTGCTGATCATCGCCGAGGACGTCGACGGCGAAGCGCTGTCGACCCTGGTCGTGAACAAGATCCGCGGCACCTTCAACGCCGTCGCCGTCAAGGCCCCGGGCTTCGGCGACCGCCGCAAGGCGATCCTCGGCGACCTGGCCGTCCTGACCGGTGGCCAGGTCATCTCCGAGGAGGTCGGCCTCAAGCTCGACCAGGTCGGCCTGGACGTGCTGGGCACCGCCCGCCGCGTGACCATCACCAAGGACGAGACCACGATCGTCGACGGTGCCGGTGACGCCGAGGCCGTGGCCGGCCGCGTCGCGCAGATCAAGGGCGAGATCGCCGCGACCGACTCCGACTGGGACCGCGAGAAGCTGCAGGAGCGCCTGGCCAAGCTGGCCGGCGGCGTCTGCGTCATCAAGGTCGGCGCCGCCACCGAGGTGGAGCTGAAGGAGCGCAAGCACCGTCTCGAGGACGCCATCTCGGCGACCCGCGCCGCGGTCGAGGAGGGCATCGTCGCCGGTGGTGGCGCCTCCCTGGTCCACGCCGCCAAGGTGCTGAACGACGGCCTGGGCCTGTCGGGTGACGAGGCCACCGGTGTCGCCGTGGTCCGCAAGGCGCTGCACGAGCCGCTGCGCTGGATCGCCCAGAACGCCGGCCTGGAGGGCTACGTCATCACCTCCAAGGTCTCCGAGCTGGAGATCGGCCAGGGCTACAACGCCGCCACCGGCGAGTACGGCGACCTGGTGAAGGCCGGCGTCATCGACCCGGTCAAGGTCACCCGCTCCGCCCTGGAGAACGCCGCCTCGATCGCCTCCCTGCTGCTCACCACCGAGACCCTCGTGGTGGAGAAGAAGGAGGAGGAGGCCGAGAGCGGTCACGGCCACTCGCACGGTCACGGCCACTCGCACTGAGGCCCGGCGCGATAGCCGCAGCTCCTGACCGGAGGCCCGGTCCGCTCCCTCGGGGAGGCGGGCCGGGCCTCCGGCATTGCCGGGCGGATGCGCCCGGCAGTCGTTCTTCAGGCTTCAACTATCAGTGGAATTTTGCAGAACGCAAAGATTGCCTTATAACTGAGGCATGATCGAGGCCCGCCATCTGCGCGTCCTGCGTGCCGTCGCCCGCACCGGCTCCTTCTCCGCCGCCGCCCGCGAGCTGGGGTGTACGCAGCCTGCCGTCAGCCAGCAGATGAAGGCCCTGGAGAAGTCGGTCGACACCCCACTGGTGGTGCGTTCGGGCCGCGGCATGCAGCTCAGCGAGGCCGGGCGGGTCCTGCTCAAGCATGCCACCGGGATCCTGGCCGGGCTCTCCGCCGCCGAGGAGGAGGTGGCCGCGATCGCCGGGCTGCGGGCCGGGCGGGTGCGGCTGGTGTCCTTCCCGACCGCGAGTTCCACCCTGGTGCCGCCCGGCGTCGCCCGGCTGCGGGACAGCCATCCGGGGGTGCGCGTGTCGCTGGTCGAGGCGGAGCCGCCGGAATCGCTGGCGATGCTGCGCGGCGGGGAGTGCGAGATCGCGCTGGCCTTCCGCTACCCGCAGTCCGACGGCGTCGTCGCGCCGCCGGTCGCCGCGCACGGCACCCCGCGCGAGGCGCGGGCCGAGGCGAACCTGGAGGCGCAGCAGCTGTCGGCCGGCACCGACTGGTCCGACCTGGTGGTCACCCCGCTGCTGGACGATCCGCTGGTGGGCCTGCTGCCCGCCGCCCATCCGCTGGCCGGGCGGGGCGGGCCGGTGGAGCTGGCCGAGCTGGCGGGGGAGCAGTGGATCGCCGGCTGCCCGCAGTGCCGGGGGCACCTGGTGGAGCTGTGCGCCGGGGCGGGCTTCGAGCCCCGGATCGACTTCGCGACCGACGACTACCCGGCGGTGGTCGGCCTGGTGGCGGCCGGGCTGGGGGTGGCGGTGCTGCCCCGGCTGGCGCTGCAGTCGGTGCGTCCTGACGGCGTGTCGACGGTGCCGGTGCGGACGGCCTCCGGGGTGCCGGCGGTGCGCCAGGTGGTGGCGCTGACCCTGCCGGACCTGGCCGAGGTGCCGGCCGTCGCGCTGATGCTGGAGCGCCTGGCGGGCGCGGCCGCCGACCGCTGACGGTCGGGGACGGGGCTCCTGCCTGTTGGGTGGCGGCTGCGAGCAGCCTGAGGCGCCGCGAAGAAACGTTTCTTCACGGCGTGTCGTGGATGTGGGTCTAGCGCTGCGCGACCGCCGGCGGGGTCAGCGGAACCTCTACCAGGCGGTGCCGCGAGCGGCCCAGCATCTCCTCGCGCTCGTCCTCCGTCATCCCGCCCCAGACGCCGTACGGTTCGCGGACCGCCAGGGCGTGCGCGGCACACTCGGCGATCACGGGACAGCGCATGCAGACCTCCTTGGCGCTGGCCTCGCGCGAACTGCGCGCCGCCCCGCGCTCGCCCTCGGGGTGGAAGAAGAGCGAGCTGTCCACGCCACGGCAGGCTGCCGAGAGCTGCCAGTCCCAGAGGTCCGCGTTGGGACCGGGGAGGCGGGAGAAATCTGCCATGGCTCATTCCCTTCGGAAGCGGTCGGCCGTCGGCCGGGCGTGCTCGGCGGGCTGCTGCCGAGCGGTGCCCGGCGGGGCGTCCCGCACTGGTATGGACACCTGGAAATATGACTTAAGGCAACTCCATGGACAAGTCACCCACACACTGGCACAACAGTCAATGACCATACGAAAGCTATAAAAACGGGCAATGTGGGCAAGGGCTTCCGGCGGGCGCGGGTGCGGCAATCGGGTGGCCGACGGGCGCGCGACACGCCGCACCGGTGTGCGGGTCGTACGCCGACCGCGCGCGAGCTGCGCAAAAGTGCGGCGTGTGCACCGCGATGCGGCTGATCGGTAATGGGTTGGCCACGTACAGTGGTGGGGATGGCCCGAAGGCCGTAACTCATTCGAGTGACGGTCGTTGGAAGTGCGGAGGCGGTTAGCGGGCGCCGGACGTCGGGAACGATCGCGGGCAAGTCGGGGCGATCAGGACGAAGTCTGTCGCCGATCGGCCGTGTCGGAGAGGTTCGTACCAGCCAGGAGGCTCAACGTGACGCGGATCAGCTGCGGAGGACGACGGTCATGACTTCCGTTCTCGTTTGCGACGATTCCCCGCTCGCCCGCGAGGCGCTTCGCCGCGCCGTCGCGACCGTACCCGGTGTGGACCGGGTCACCACCGCGACGAACGGGGAGGAGGTCCTTCGCCGCTGGGTGGCCGACCGGTCCGATCTCGTCCTGATGGACGTCCGGATGCCCGGCCTCGGCGGGGTCGAGACGGTCCGGCGGCTGCTGTCCGCCGACCCGGGCGCCCGGATCATCATGCTCACCGTCGCCGAGGACCTCGACGGTGTCGCCCTGGCGGTGGCCGCGGGTGCTCGCGGGTACCTGCACAAGGACGCCTCGCGCGCCGAGCTGCGGGCCACCGTCACCCAGGCCCTCGCTGACCCGACCTGGCGGCTCGCCCCGCGCCGGCTGCGCAGCCCCGACATGGGCGCGGCGCCGACCTTGACGGCGCGTGAGATCCAGGTGCTGGAGGGCATGAGCCACGGGCGCAGCAACGCCGAGATCGGCCGCGAGCTGTTCCTGTCCGAGGACACCGTCAAGACCCACGCCCGACGGCTGTTCAAGAAGCTCGGGGCCTCGGACCGCGCGCACGCGGTGGCGCTGGGCTTCCGCTGGGGCCTGGTCCGCTGACCACCGGCGGCGCCGCCGGCCCAGGCGCGCCGTCATCGATTCCGGAGCGGGAGCCGCACGGGCGTGTGACGTTACGGTCCCGAGGTTGCACCATGGAGGAGTGGAGCACCTCGGGGACCAGCGGACAGGCACTGCGGCGAACCACGCAACCGCAGGACACTCGGCGGACGGCGCGACGGGCGGGACCACTCACGGCGGCGGGGCGGGAGGCGGCACGGTGCAGGAGGGGCCGGTGATGCGCGGCACGCCGCGCGGTGCCGCAGCGCATAACGTTCCGGTGCACAACTCCGGACGCGGTGCCGCGTTTTCCCGATCGACCAGGCACCATGGACCGATGCGCGACGACGTCGCCGGTGCGGCCGGCCAGGCGGACCCGGGTGAGGCCCAGCCCTCCGGCCCGGGCCACGATCCGTCGTACGCCGACTCCGGTGGCCCCGGTGCCGGGGCCGGACCGGGCCGCCCGCCGGTGCTCGGGACGGGCGGCTCGCCGCTGGTGGGCGAACTGGTCGCGGCCGCCGTCCGCGGCGAGGGCCCGGCCATCGACGCCCTGCTCGCCTACGTCCACCCCCTCGCGCTGCGCTACTGTCGCGCCAAGCTGGTCCGGCTGCCCGGCGGGGCCCGGCACCACGTGGACGACGTGGCCCAGGAGGTCTGCGTCGCGGTGCTGTGCGCGCTGCCCCGGTACAAGGACCAGGGGCGGCCGTTCGAGGCCTTCGTCTACGGGATCGCCGCGCACAAGATCGCCGATCTGCAGCGGGCCGCGATGCGCGGGCCCGGTTCGACGGTCGTGCCGCAGGACGACCTGCCGGAGGTGCCGGACGAGGCGCTCGGCCCGGAGGAGCAGGCGCTGCTCAGCAGCGACGCGGCCTGGGCCAAGGAGCTGCTCTCCAACCTGCCGGCCCGTCAGCGTGAGCTGGTGCTGCTGCGGGTGGCCGCCGGGCTGTCGGCGGAGGAGACCGGTGAGGTGCTCGGGATGTCGCCCGGCGCCGTCCGGGTGGCCCAGCACCGGGCGCTCAGCCGGCTGCGGGCGCTCGCCGAGGAATCGTCCTGAGCCCTAGACCGCGCGGAATGAGCGACGGGGGCGGGTTGTTGTCAAGGGCACACGAGGGCACATTCGCGGTGCCAGTACCATGGGGTATCGGCGCCTGGGCAGGTTGCCAAAGTTTCGCGGGTGCACACGGGGTTCCCTTGGAGGTTCCTCCGAACCCACCCGGCTTTCGGCGGTCTGCGCGAGTGAGCGATGAACACGCCCCCTCCCTCAGGGCGTGAGCGGATTAGGCCGGCCACGGAAGGTACCCCCCAAATGTCTTACAACGCCGCAGGCGTACCCGAGAAGTTCGCCATGCTCGGGCTCACGTTCGATGACGTCCTGCTGCTGCCCGGGGCCTCCGAGGTGCTGCCGAACCAGGTCGACACCTCCTCGCGGGTCTCCCGGAACGTCCGCGTCAACATCCCGCTGCTGTCCGCGGCGATGGACAAGGTCACCGAGTCGCGGATGGCCATCGCGATGGCCCGCCAGGGCGGCGTCGGCGTGCTGCACCGCAACCTGTCGGTCGAGGACCAGGCCAACCAGGTCGACCTGGTGAAGCGCTCCGAGTCCGGCATGGTCACCGACCCGATCACGGTCGGCCCGGACACCACGCTGGCCGAGGCCGACGCGCTGTGCGCCAAGTTCCGCATCTCCGGGGTGCCGATCGCCGACCAGTCCGGCAAGCTGCTGGGCATCGTCACCAACCGTGACATGGCCTTCGAGTCGGACCGCAGCCGCCAGGTCCGCGAGATCATGACCCCGATGCCGCTGATCACCGGCAAGGTCGGCATCTCCGGCGTGGACGCGATGGCGCTGCTGCGCCGCCACAAGATCGAGAAGCTCCCGCTGGTCGACGACGAGGGCCGGATCAAGGGCCTGATCACCGTCAAGGACTTCGTCAAGGCCGAGCAGTACCCGAACGCCGCCAAGGACGCCGAGGGCCGTCTGTTGGTCGGTGCCGCGGTCGGCGCCAGCGCCGAGGCCTTCGACCGGGCCCAGGCCCTGGTCGAGGCGGGCGTGGACTTCCTGGTCGTCGACACCTCGCACGGCCACAGCCACAACGCGCTGGCCTGGATCGCCAAGATCAAGTCGGCCGTCAAGGTCGACGTGGTCGGCGGCAACGTCGCCACCCGTGACGGCGCCCAGGCGCTGATCGACGCCGGCGTGGACGGCGTCAAGGTCGGCGTCGGCCCCGGCTCCATCTGCACCACCCGCGTGGTCGCCGGCATCGGTGTCCCGCAGATCACCGCCATCTACGAGGCCGCCCAGGCCTGTCAGGCGGCCGGCGTGCCGGTCATCGGCGACGGCGGCCTGCAGTACTCGGGCGACATCGGCAAGGCGCTGGCCGCCGGTGCCGACACCGTGATGCTGGGCTCGCTGCTGGCCGGCTGCGAGGAGTCCCCCGGCGAGCTGCTGTTCATCAACGGCAAGCAGTTCAAGTCCTACCGCGGCATGGGCTCGCTGGGCGCCATGCAGTCCCGCGGCCAGGGCCGCTCCTACTCCAAGGACCGCTACTTCCAGGCCGAGGTGGCCTCGGACGACAAGCTCGTCCCCGAGGGCATCGAGGGCCAGGTGCAGTACCGCGGCCCGCTGTCGGCCGTGCTGCACCAGCTGGTCGGCGGCCTGCGCCAGACCATGGGCTACGTCGGCGCGGGCACCATCGCCGAGATGGAGAGCAAGGGCCGCTTCGTCCGGATCACCTCGGCGGGCCTCAAGGAGAGCCACCCGCACGACATCCAGATGACCGTCGAGGCGCCGAACTACTCGAGCCGCTGAACGGCCTGACCGGCTGAGGGATCCGGCCTGAACCACCGAGGGGCCCGCCGTCGTACCGCGACGGCGGGCCCCTCGGCGTGTCCGAGCCGCGGGCCCCTCGGGGCGCCCGCGCCGGTGCCGAAGGGGCGCGCCGGTGCCGAAGGGGTGGGCCCCTCCTCCCGTCGGCGGGCGAGGAGGGCGAGCGAGGAGGCCCCGAGGAGCGAGGGGCATCGGAGTGGCGACCGTCGGCACCGGGTCGGAGCGGTCAGGAGGCGAGCGCGCGAGTCGCAGCTGGTACGGGATACTGGGGGCGGCCGGGGTGACCCGGCGGGCATGAGCAACAAACCAGAAGGGCTCGAAGTGACTGAGATCGAGATCGGGCGAGGCAAGCGCGGCCGCCGGGCGTACGCCTTCGACGACATCGCCGTCGTCCCCAGCCGCCGTACGCGTGACCCGAAGGAGGTCTCGATCGCCTGGCAGATCGATGCCTACCGCTTCGAGCTGCCGTTCCTGGCCGCCCCGATGGACAGCGTGGTCTCGCCCGAGCAGGCCATCAAGATCGGCCGCCTGGGCGGTCTGGGCGTGCTGAACCTGGAAGGCCTCTGGACCCGCTACGAGGACCCGCGCCCGCTGCTGGACGAGATCGCCTCGATCACCGACGAGTCCATCGCGACCCGCCGCCTGCAGGAGATCTACTCCGCGCCGATCCGCGCCGAGCTGATCAAGCAGCGGATCCAGGAGGTCCGTGACTCCGGCGTGGTCACCGCCGCCGCGCTCTCGCCGCAGCGTACCGCCGAGTTCTCCAAGGCCGTCGTGGACGCCGGTGTCGACGTCTTCGTCATCCGCGGCACCACCGTCTCGGCCGAGCACGTCTCCAGCGCCGCCGAGCCGCTCAACCTCAAGCAGTTCATCTACGAGCTGGACGTCCCGGTGATCGTCGGCGGCTGCGCCACGTACACCGCCGCGCTGCACCTGATGCGGACCGGCGCGGCCGGCGTGCTGGTCGGCTTCGGCGGCGGCGCCGCCCACACCACCCGCAACGTGCTCGGCATCCAGGTGCCGATGGCCACCGCCGTCGCCGACGTGGCGGCCGCGCGCCGCGACTACATGGACGAGTCCGGCGGCCGCTACGTGCACGTGATCGCGGACGGCGGCGTCGGCTACAGCGGCGACATCCCGAAGGCGGTCGCCTGCGGCGCCGACGCGGTGATGATCGGTGCCGCACTGGCCCGCGCCACCGACGCCCCGGGCAAGGGCTTCCACTGGGGCATGGAGGCCGTCCACGAGGAGCTGCCGCGGGGCAAGCGGGTGGACCTCGGCACGGTCGGCACCACCGAGGAGATCCTCACCGGTCCGTCGCACACCCCGGACGGAACCATGAACCTGTTCGGTGCGCTGCGCCGCGCGATGGCCACCACGGGCTACACGGAGCTGAAGGAGTTCCAGCGGGTCGAGGTGACCGTCAACCCGGCGCTCGACCACCGCTGAGCAGTATCCTGACGCGGTGTCGAAGGTCCCTGTCCGGTTCGCCGGGCGGGGGCCTTCCGGGTTTTCCGGGGGTTGGGGGGCGGACGCGGGGCGCGCGGCCTTCGCCCTGCGTGCCCGAGGGTCAGCCGCGGTTGGCGGTGCGGCGGGTGAGGAGGAAGCCGCCGATGAGGGCGATGGCGTAGAAGGCGAGGTCGAGGGGGCGCAGGTTGGCGTGCCAGGAGCTGAGGGTGTCGCGCAGGAGGCCGTGCGCGCCGGGGCTGTCGGTTCGCACGATGCGGAGCTGCTCGGTGAGTTGGCCGAGCAGCAGGGCGCCGGCCGACAGCAGGGCGCCGAGGACCGGGAGCAAGCGGTTCCGGCCGCCGAGGAAGCCGAGCGGGAGGGCGATCAGGCCGGCCTGGGCGATGGCCAGCCAGCCGAGGCTGTCGGCGGCCCGCAGCGGGGCGCAGCCGTACGCCAGGCCGCCGAGCAGGGCGGCGAGCAGGGCGAGGGTGAGGGCGAGGGCGGTGCGGCGGCGTGGGGCGGTCCCGGGGGTGGCGGGGGAGACGGGGTCGTAGCCGGTGACCGGGATGCCGGGCATGCCGGGGGCGACGTACCCGTCGGGGGTGTCGAGGACGGGCGCGACCGAGTAGTGCTGGGCGGTGCGCGGCCGGATCGATGGGCCGTCAGCGCCTGGTGCGGGTGCGGTCATGGGCGTCGAGTCCCCCCGGAAAAGACGATGAGCTGCCGAACGGTAGCAGCGGTTCGGACGGATCTTGGCGAGTTTTCGATCACAGATCGGGCACGGAGCGCCGCACCCGTTCCGGTTCGTCCCGGCTTGGGACGGGGGGTGGGTGGTCGAGGGCCCTCCGGACAGGGGATGATGGAGGCTTGGGCGTTCGGGCCCGGGCCGGGCCGACGCGCCGTCACCACGACCGCCAGCAGCACATGGGGGAACGTTCCGAATGACCCAGGCGCAGGGTTCCACCGGCCGCCTCCTGGCCGGCCGCTACCGGCTGAACGGCGTGCTCGGGCGCGGCGGCATGGGCACCGTCTGGCGCGCCGAGGACGAGATGCTGGGCCGGACCGTCGCGGTCAAGGAACTGCGGATGAACGCCAGCGTCGACGAGGAGGAGAAGCACCGGCTGATCGTCCGGACGCTGCGCGAGGCCAAGGCGACCGCGCGGATCCGGCACAACTCGGCGGTGACCGTCTTCGACGTCGTCGACGAGGACGACCGGCCGTGGATCGTCATGGAGCTGGTCGAGTCCCGCTCGCTGGCCGACGTGGTCCGGGAGGACGGGCCGCTGACGCCCGGCCGGGCGGCGGAGATCGCGCTGGACGTGCTGGGCGTGCTCATCGCGGCGCACGCGCTGGGCATCCTGCACCGGGACGTCAAGCCGTCCAACGTGCTGATCGGCGAGGACGGCCGGGTCGTGCTCACCGACTTCGGGATCGCCAGCGTGGAGGGCGACGCCTCGGTCACCTCCACCGGCATGCTGGTCGGCGCGCCCTCGTACATATCCCCGGAGCGGGCGCGCGGGCAGAAGCCCGGGCCGCCGGCCGACCTGTGGTCGCTGGGCGGCACGCTGTACGCGATGATCGAGGGCCGGCCGCCGTACGACCGCGGCTCGGCGCTGGCCACCCTGACCGCGGTGATGACCGAGGAGCTGGTCCCGCCGGTGAACGCCGGGCCGCTGCTGCCGGTGATCGAGGGGCTGCTGGAGAAGGACCCGGCGAAGCGACTCGACGCCTCGCAGACCCGCTCGATGCTCAAGCGGGTGGTCGCCGAGGCGACCGCGAGGGCCGAGTCGACCACCGAGCACGCGATGCCGGTGGAGAAGGTGGAGAAGTCGGCCGGGAAGAAGGCCGAGAAGACGGCCGCTGAGTCGGAGCCCGCCGAGGCCGGGTCCAAGACCGAGTCCAAGACCGAGTCCAAGGCCGAGGAGGCCGCCCCCAAGCGGACCGTGGGCGGGCTGCTGGGGACGGTCCGGGTGGGCAGCCGGGCCCGGGACGAGGAACCGGCGGCGGAGCCCGTCGCCGAGCCCGCCGCCGAGCCGGAGCCCGTTCCGGCGGCCGAGCCGATCCGGCCGGTGACCAGCGAGTGGACCATGGGCGCGACCCAGGCGGCCGGGGCCGACCCGCGCACGGGCCGGCGGCGGCTGGCCATCGCGACCGTGGTGGTCGTGCTGCTGCTGATCGCCGGGGTGGTCGCGGTGGTCAAGGCCGTGGGCAGCGGGGACAGCGGCGCGAAGGGCGGGAGCACCCGCAGCGCGGGCGCCACCTCGCCGACGGCGGCGACCACCGAGGCCACGCCGAGCCAGACGCCGGCGACCCCGCCCGGCGAGCCCGCGCCCACCGGGACGGCCGCCGATCCGGCCACCACGGCGGCCTCCTCGGCCGCCGCACCGCCGCCGGCCGTCGGCACCCCGGCCCAGACCCCGGTGTCCGCGCCCGCGCAGACGCCCACCCCGACGCCGACCCCGACCCAGGCCGCCCCGGGCGGGGCGGCGCCGGCCGGGTACCACGAGTACAAGGACCCGAGCGGCTTCTCGGTGTTCCTGCCGGACGGGCTGCAGCCGGCCGGGTCGGACTCCAACCGGCGGATCTTCAAGAGCGCGGACGGCAGCCAGCTGCGGATCGAGTGGAGCACCTCGCCGCACTCGAGCGCCGTCGCCGACTGGCAGGACGCCGAGCCCGACCTCCGCTCGCAGGTGAGCAACTACCAGCGGGTGAACCTGTCGGCGATCACCTACCGGCAGTGGACCAACGCGGCGGACTGGGAGTGGACCAACGGCACGCCCAAGATGCACTCGCTCAACCGTGGCTTCGTGACCGGCACTCCGGCCAAGTACGGCTACTCGATCTACTGGATCGTCCCGGACGCCCAGTGGGCCGCCCAGGCGCCGGTCCGGGACGTCGTGTTCAACAGCTTCCAGCCGGCGCCGTAGGGCCGGTCTTCGAACTCGAGCCCGCGGGAGATTCGAAGACCGGCCCTGTGGCGGGCGGGTTCAGCCGAGCAGACGCTGCTTGGCCCGGCTGAACTCCTCCTCGGTGAGCGCACCTGAGGCCCGCAGGGCGGCCAACCGCTCCAGCTGGCCGAGGAGTTGCTCACCGGCCGAGAGCTCGACGGGGGCGGCGCCGGAGGGCACCGGGACGGCGGCGGGCGCCTGCGGCGATGCGCTGCGGGCGAGCCGGGCGGCCTCGCGGATCCGCTCGGCGAAGACGTCGGCCTTGGCCACGTCCTCGAAGCGGTGCGAGCCGGTCAGCGCGACGACCGTCAGCACGTCGCCGTTGAGCTTGGTGCGGGTCACGGCGGCGTCGGTGACGGCCGTAAGCGGAACCGGGACCGGCGGTTTTCCGTCCTTGAGGAAGAGCATCCGGTGGGTGGTGAGCACCAACACCCCCTTGCGGAAGTGGTCGGGGTGGCGCCCGGCGGTGGAGGCGACCGGCTTCTCGCCGTTTATGACGGCGGCCTCGACCGTGCGGACGGCCGCGGCCTGGTTGGCTTGGCTGTTGTTGCCCGCCGCCTTGAAGGCGGTGTCGATCAGATCGGTCCAGTCCATGGGGTCGAGCGTAAAGGAGCCGCTCAGTAGGCTGCTCGATGAGCGAGAGGAACTGGCATGCGAGTCGGCCCGGGGCAGTTGCTGGCGGGGCGGTACCGGCTGACGGACCGTCCCGAACTGCTGCGCGCCTTCGCGGTGGACGAGCGGACCGGCGAGTCGGTGCTGCTGCGCGCGGTGGAGCTGCCCGCGCTGCTGACCGCCGGTCAGGACCCGGACGAGCCGAACCCGGCGCACGGGGACCGGCTGGTGCGGCGGGTGGCGGCGGTCGGCTCGGCCGCGCCGTCCTGGCACCCGCGGCTGCTGCGCGGGGTCGGGGCCTTCGTCGAGGGCGAGTTGCTGTGGACGGTGGAGGAGCGGCCGGCCGGGCAGACGCTGGCCGAACTGCTCGCCGCCGCTCCGGTACCGCCGTACCGGGCGGCCGAGCTGGCGGCGGACGTGGCCGGCGCGCTGCGGGCGCTCCACGAGGCCGGGCTCGCCCACGGCAACCTGACCGCCGAGTCGGTGCTGGTCTGCGAGGACGGCGCGGCGATGCTCGGCGGGCTGCTCGCCGGGGTGGCGCAGGAGGCGCTGGCCGAGGACCTCGGCGGGCCGGGCGGCCGGCGCCGGTACGAGGTCCGGGCCACCCTGGTCGGCCCGGTGGCCGAGCGCTGGCCGCTGGACGGCGGCCCGGCGGGTGACTGCTGGGCGCTCGGGGTGCTGGTGCAGCGGCTGGTGACCGGCCGTGCGCCGTACCCGGAGGGTGGTGTGCCGGAGCTGGTGACGGCGGTGCGGGACGGGCGGCGCGAGCCCTCGGTGGTCTGTGGTCCGCTGGCGCCGCTGGCCGAGCGGCTGCTGCAGCCCGATCCGACCCTGCGGCCGACCGCGGACGCGGCGCGGCAGGAGCTGGCGGCGCTGCTGGCGGGTGCGCCGGAGCCGGCCGACGAGGAGCGGGCGGCGCGGGCGGTGGAGCTCAAGCCGGACGCGCCGCTGGTGCCGCTGCGGCCGCGTCGGCGCGGCGCGGGCGGCCGGGGCGGGCGGCCGGAGGTCGGTGCGGAGTTCAACGGGGCACGGACCGGCGGCGGCAGAGCGCCGCGGATGGCCCCGGCCCTCCTCGGGCCGCTGCTGGTCGGGGGCGTGTTCCTGCTGCTGGTGCTGGGAATAGCCGCCGTGGTGCTGTTCGCAGGCTGACGGCCCCGGTGTGCACCGGCTCCTCGGTCCGGTGGGCGGGCGTGATTACCGGGGTGGGCAGGGTGCGCCTAATGTGTGCGTGGGATTTGTTCGAACAGCGGTCTGCACCAGGCGATCCGCCGCGGTGACGGCAGGTGGAAGTCGAGAGGGGGAGCGGTCGCCGATGGGCGTGCAGGACCGGCCGGAGGCGGCCGAAGCGGAGCGGCTGTTGGCCGGGCGGTACGAGCTCGGTGACCGGCTCGGCCGGGGCGGGATGGGCACGGTCTGGCGGGCCTGGGACCGGATGCTGGACCGCGAGGTCGCGGTCAAGGAACTGACCGTCAACCACCTCCCCGAGGAGGACCTGCAGATCCTGCACGCGCGGATGAAGCGCGAGGCCAGCGCCGCCGCCCGGATCAAGCATCCCGGCGTGATCACCGTGCACGACGTGCTGGAGCAGGACGGCCGGCCGTGGATCGTGATGGAGCTGGTCGACGGCCGCTCGCTGGCCGACGTGATCAGCCAGGACGGCACCCTCCAGCCGCGCGCCGCCGCCGAGGTCGGCAGCCAGGTGCTCGCCGCGCTGCACCGCGGCCACCAGCTCGGTGTGCTGCACCGGGACGTCAAGCCGGCCAACGTGCTGCTGGAGCGCGGCACCGGGCGGGTGGTGCTGCTGGACTTCGGCATCGCGACCTACGAGGGCTCGACCGAGCTGACCCGGCCGGGCGACCTGGTCGGCTCGCCGGACTACCTGGCCCCCGAGCGCGCCCAGGGCGAGCGGCCCGGGCCGGCCTCCGACCTGTGGGGCCTCGGGGCGACGCTGTACGCGGCGGTCGAGGGCCAGTCGCCGTTCCGCCGGGACTCGCCGATCACCACGCTGGCCGCGGTGGTCGACGAGCCGCTGCCGGAGTCGCGCCGGGCCGGGCCGCTGGGGCCGGTGCTGGCCGCCCTGATGGCCAAGGACCCGGCCGACCGGCCGAGCGCGGACGAGGCGGCCCGGATGCTGGCCGAGGTGCAGGCCGGGCACACCATGGGCCTGAAGTCGGTCGCGTCGGTCCGTACGCCCACCCAGTCGGTGCCGGTGGTGGACCGCAGCGAGGTGCCGGAGGGGACCGCGAAGTCCCCGCTGGAGGACTCGGAGGAGCGGACCGAGCCGCGTCCGGTCGCGCCCGCGACCGCCGTCACCTCCGCCGTTCCGGTCGTTGCCGCGGACACCGCCGGGGGCGTGCCAGCCGCACCGCAGGCGCACACCGCCGGGGGCGTGCCAGCCGCACCGCAGGCGCACACCGCCGTCAGCGCGCCGGTCGCGCACACCGTCGCGCCCGCGCGGGGCCCGGCCAAGCGCCGCAGCCGGATGAAGCTGGTCGCCATCGCGGTGGCCGTCGGGGTGCTGGCGGCCGCGGGGACCTTCTTCGCCACCCGGCACGTGGCCGGCGCCCCGGACGCCGACACCACCCCGACCGGGCAGCCGGGCACGGCCGAGCCGTCCGACCCGGAGCCGACCGGCAGCGCGACCCCGGGGGCGCCGGCGCCCTCCGGCTACCGCTGGGTTGACGACCCAGCCGGCTTCCGCTTCCCGCTGCCGACCGCGAACCCGGCCTGGCAGCGCATCCTCGGGACCGACAACAACCAGATCTTCTACAGCCCCGACGGCAAGGTGCACTACCTGCAGTTCGCGGTCACCGTCGGCCAGTCGGTCAAGCCGCTGGAGCACATGCGGGAGATGGAGGCCAGCGTCTCCAAGGCGCAGAAGGACTACAAGCAGCATCGGATGGCGAGCACCGCGGTGAACGGTCACGAGGCGGCCGTCTGGGAGTTCAGCTACGCGGCCAAGGAAGGCGGCCGCCGGCGCGCGATCGAGACCGAGTTCCTCGACGAGGACGGCACCGCGTACGCGATCTACTCGTCCAGCCCGGACAGGGGCAATGACTGGACCGAGGCCTTCCAGCGTTTCACCACGGTGCTCAACGGTTTCACCCCGACCCGCTGAGCGGAGGGCCGTACGGGTGGAGCGCCCCGCTTTCGCCCGACTGCGGCAGATTTTTGTTACCGACGGGTACCGAACCGGCCCCCGAAGGCCTAGGCTGCGCCGTATGTCGGACCTCACAGCAGATGCAGCGGCCACCGAACACCCCGACGCCGGTTCCGCGAGCGGCAACCCGGCAGCTCCCGGTGGTGGCCGGACCGTCGCGGCCGCCGTCCCGCCGTCCCTGGTGGCCCGGCTGGCCGCCGGGGTCACCGCGACCGGCGAGCCGAGTGTGGTGGAGACCGTCGCCCCGCTGACCGGTGAGCGGCTGGCCGGCCTGCCGCAGTCCACCCCGGCCGACGTCGAGGTCGCCTTCCAGCTGGCCCGCCGCGCCCAGCCCGCCTGGGCCGCGCTGCCGGTGCGCCGCCGCGCCGCCGTCCTGCTGCGCTTCCACGACCTGCTGCTCAAGCGGCAGGACGAGGTGCTGGACCTGATCCAGGCCGAGACCGGCAAGGCCCGGCTGCACGCCTTCGAGGAGGTGCTGGCCGTCGCCATGGCCGCCCGGCACTACGGGCGCGGCGCCCAGGGCTACCTGCGCGACCGCCGCCGCGGCGGGGCGCTGCCGGTGCTCACCCACACCGTCGAGGCCCGCCGTCCCAAGGGCGTGGTCGGCCACATCTCGCCGTGGAACTACCCGCTGGAGCTGTGCATCGGCGACCTGCTGCCCGCCTTCGCGGCCGGCAACGCGGTGGTCAACAAGCCCGACACCCAGACCGCGCTGACCGGGTTGTGGGCCCGTGAGCTGCTGATCGAGGCCGGGCTGCCGGCCGACCTGTGGCAGGTGGTGATCGGCGACGGCCCGGTGATCGGCCCGGCCGTGGTGGAGCACGCCGACTACGTCTCCTTCACCGGCTCCACCCGCACCGGCCGTGAGGTCGCCCAGCGCGCCGCCGCCCGGCTGGTCGGCGCCTCGCTCGAACTCGGCGGCAAGAACGCCATGTTGGTGCTCTCCGACGCCGACCTCGACGCGGCTGCCGCGGGCGCGGTACGGGCCTGCTTCTCCTCGGCCGGACAGCTGTGCATCTCGATCGAGCGGCTGCTGGTGCACCGCTCGGTGGCCGACGAGTTCCTGGAGCGTTTCGTCGCCCGCACCCGGGCGCTGCGCCTGGGCGGCGGCCTCGCGTACGGCGCCGACATGGGCTCGCTGGTCTCGGTCCGCCAACTGGACACCACCATCCGGCACGTGGAGGAGGCGGTCAAGGCGGGCGCCACCGTGCTGGCCGGCGGCCGGGCCCGGCCCGACCTCGGCCCGTACTTCTACGAGCCGACGATCCTCGCCGGGGTGACCCCGGAGATGTCGGTCTGCGGTGAGGAGACCTTCGGCCCGGTCGTCGCGGTCTACCGCTTCGACACCGAGGAGGAGGCGGTCGCGGCCGCCAACTCCACGCCGTACGGCCTGAACTCCAGCGTCTGGACGAGGGACCTGCGGCGCGGCCGGGCGGTCGCGGCCCGGCTGCGCACCGGGACGGTCAACGTCAACGAGGCCTACGCGGCCGCGTACGGCTCGGTCGCCGCGCCGATGGGCGGCATGGGCGACTCCGGGCTCGGCCGGCGCCACGGTGCGGAGGGCATCCTGCGCTTCACCGAGGCGCAGACCATCTCGACCCAGCGGGTCATGCCGCTGGCGCCGTCGTTCGGCCTGGACGACGAGCAGTTCGCGGCCGTGATGACCGGCGGGCTGCGGGTGCTCAAGGCGCTGCGGTTCAAGTAGCCCGGGGCGCAAGTGGCCGCGGGCTCAGGCGGCCCCCAACCGGCTTTTTTCAAGCAGGTTCAACCCTCGAAGGAGCAGTGGCAGATGGTGGAGTCCGGCGGTGCGGCCGAGTTCGACTACGACGTGGTCGTGGTCGGCTCCGGCTTCGGCGGTTCGGTCGCGGCGCTGCGGCTGACCGAGAAGGGCTACCGGGTCGCCGTCCTGGAGGCCGGGCGGCGCTTCGAGCGGGACGAACTGCCCCGGAACTCCTGGGACCTGCCGAACTACCTGTGGGCGCCGCAGCTCGGGTTGTACGGCATCCAGCGGATCCACCTGCTGGCCAATGTGCTGATCCTGGCCGGCGCCGGGGTCGGCGGCGGCTCGCTGAACTACGCCAACACCCTGTACGTGCCGCCGAAGGCCTTCTTCGAGGACCGCCAGTGGCGCCACATCACCGACTGGCAGCAGGAGTTGGCGCCTTTCTACGACCAGGCGCAGCGGATGCTCGGGGTGCGGCTCAACCCGACCGTCACCCCCTCGGACGTCCACCTCAAGGCGGCCGCCGAGCGGATGGGTGTCGGCGACACCTTCCACATGGCGCCGGTCGGGGTCTACTTCGGCGACGGCAAGGACACCGACGGCACGGCCAAGGCGGCGCCCGGCGAGGAGATCGCCGACCCGTACTTCGGCGGCGCCGGCCCGGCCCGCAAGGCCTGCGTGGAGTGCGGCGAGTGCATGACCGGCTGCCGCCACGGCGCCAAGAACATGCTCACCGAGAACTACCTGTACCTGGCGGAGCGGGGCGGCGCCGAGATCCACCCGCTCACGACGGTGGCCCGGATCCGCGAGCACGGCGATGCCCATGGGAACCGTGGCTATGCGGTGGACGTGCGGCGCACCGACTCCCGGTCGAAGACCGACCGGGTGAAGGCGGGCGCGCGGACCATCACCGCCGCCCGGGTGGTCGTCGCGGCCGGCACCTACGGCACCCAGTCGCTGCTGCACCGGATGCGCGACTCGGGCCACCTGCCCCGGATCTCCGCCCGGCTCGGCGAGCTGACCCGCACCAACTCCGAGGCGCTGGTGGGCGCGCAGACCACCGACCGGCGCTACGGCAGCAAGGCGGACTTCACCAAGGGCGTCGCGATCACCTCCTCGATCCACCCGGACGCCAACACCCACATCGAGCCGGTCCGCTACGGCAAGGGCTCCAACGCGATGGGCGCGCTGTCCATCGCCCAGGTCAAGGGCGGCGGGAAGACCCCGCGCTGGCTGCGCTACCTGGGCAACTCGGCGCTCCACCCGGTGACCTTCGCCCGCTCGATGAACCAGCGCGGCTGGTCCGAGAAGACGATCATCGGTCTGGTGATGCAGTCGCTGGACAACTCGATCACCGTCTCGCTGAAGAAGGGCCCGCTCGGCAAGCCCCGGCTCACCTCCAGCCAGGGCCACGGCACCCCCAACCCGACCTGGATCCCGGCCGCCGAGCAGGGCGCCCAGGCGCTGGCAGACGAGATCAACGGCTTCCCGGGCAGCACCGTCGGCGAGATCTTCGACATCCCGATGACCGCGCACTTCCTCGGCGGATGCCCGATCGGCGACACCCCCGAGACCGGCGTGGTCGACCCGTACCACCGGCTGTACGGGTACCCCGGGATCAGCGTGGTGGACGGCGCGGCCGTTTCCGCCAACCTCGGCGTCAATCCCTCGCTCACCATCACCGCGCAGGCCGAGCGCGCCATGTCGATGTGGCCCAACAAGGACGAGGAGGACCCGCGTCCGGCCCCGGGCGAGGCCTACCGCCCGGTCGCCGCGGTCGCGCCGGTGCGACCGGCCGTACCGGAGGGCGCGTTCGGCGCGTTGCGGCTGCCGCTGCTGCCCGTCCCGGAGGTCCCGAAGAAGCGTGACTAGGACCGCGGCGCGGCCCCGGTCCGACCAGGCCGGGGCCAACCCGCCCGGTGGCTTTCGCGGTTGACAGCCGTTCAGGTCCGATGGGATAAACGGGCTCCCTGGGGGACCAGGAACTCGTCGAGCGGGGGGAAAGCGGCCCATGGCCAACTGCGCATCGTGCGGCGCGACTTCGATGGAGGGAGCGCCCGCCTGCGGCTCGTGCGGCCGGCCGCTGGCACCCCCGCCGCCGACCGCCGTCGCCCCGCCCGCCGTACCGCCGACCGCCCCCGGGCACGGGCAGCCGCCCACCGCGCCGCCCGGCTACTACCCACCGCCCGGCCAGGGCGCCGGGTACCCGCCGGTCGGCGGCCCGCCCGCGATGGGCGGTTGGGGCGCCGGGCAGCCGTACTACCCGAAGACCGCCCAGTCGCCCGTGCTGCGCTGGCTGACCGGTTCGAACTGGCGTCCCGCGCTGGTGGCGGCCATCGGGCCGACCGTCGTCCTGCTGGTGGCGGCGCTGATCGCCGCCGTCCCGGGCGACTACGACTACGACGGCGCCTACGCCGCGCCCGATTTCGGCGACCGCTTCGGCGCGGCGCTGGCGATGGCCCTGAACGCGCTGGGCGCACCGTTCCGGATCGGCGAGAGCACGGGCTCGTCGGGTCGTTCCCTTCAGGAGGGCATGGAGTTCACCTTCCGGGTCCTGCCGCTGACCGTCACCGTGTTCTGGGCGCTGGCGCTCTGGCTCGGCCTGCGGGCCGGGCTGCGCCGGCGCAAGGCCGACGGCACCCAGCTGACCCGGGCCCAGGCCGCCGGTGAGGCACTGCGCAGCGCCGTGGTGCTGGCCGCCGTCACCCTGCTGCTCGGTCTGATCGCGGGCACCGACTGGAACCCGGGGCGCCCCGGCGGCTACTCCGGCTTCCCGGACTACTCCGACTCCGGCAGCCGAAGCCGCGGGATGGGCATCACCGCGGACAGCACCTGGCTGGAGGCGGTCGGCTGGACCGCCCTGCTGGCCTTCCTGCTGGCCTTCGCCGTCTACGGCACCGACGCACTGCGTTGGGCCGCCTGGCGCAGCCGGTCGGTGCGCGGCTGGGCGGTGGCCGCGCTGACGGCCGGCCAGGCGCTGGCGCTGTCGGTGGCCCTGTCATCGGTGGCGGCCTTCGTGCTGGTCGCGGTGAACGCCGAGAACGGTGCGATGACCGCGGTCTCACTGGCGTTCCTGCCCAACCTCGGTCTCCAGTTGCTCGGCTTCGGCTCGGGGGCGACCTTCTCGGCGCACGTCAGGATGACCAGCGGCGACACGACGTGGGGCAACCGCAGCAGCGGGGTGGAGCTCTCCTTCTTCGATCTGCACGACGTGCCCGCCGACTGGCGCTGGTGCGGCCTGGCGGCAGTGGTCGCGGCCCTCCTGCTCGGCTGGGTGGCGCACCGGCGGCAGCTGGACGCGGCCGACCGGCTGCGCCTGGCGGCCGTGTACACGGTGGTGCTGACCCTGCTGATGACGGTGGCCGGCGCGCTGCTGACCAGGACGGTGTCGATGGCGGGCTGGACCTCCTCCGTCCACTCGGAGATGTCCGAGGAGAACTCGGTCGGCCTGGTGTTCCTCAGCGTGCTGGTGGCCAACGCGGTCTGGGCGGTGGTCGGGGCGGTGCTGGTGCCGGCGGCGATGGCGGCGCTCGGTGGCCGGGGTGCCGCGGCTCCGTACGGGGCGGTGCCGCCCGGCGCGGCGCCGTACGGGCCGTACGGGGCGGTGCCCCCGCAGGTGCCGTACCCGACCGGTCCGGCGTACGGCGTTCCGCCGCAGGGCGTGCCCCCGCAGGGCGTGCCCCCGGTCGGCGTGCCGCCGCAGGGCGCCGCACCGTACTCCGCGCCGCAGGGCGGGCCGCAGGACGCGCCGGCGGAGGTGCTCGGGGCCGGGGTGAGCGAGGTGGTCGGCTCGCACGAGGCGCCGGCCGCCCCCACCGCCGGGACGCCGCTGCCCGCCGACGCGTCGCGGCCGCCCGAGGAGCCGGTCGACCCGAGCGTCTGGCGCGACCACCCCTGAGGCGGACCGGAAACCCCGGGAGCGGCCGAAACGGCCGGAAAGCGCCGTAGGGAGCCGGAAAGGGCAAAGGGCCCCGTGGGGAACGGGGCCCTTTGTCGCTCAGCACCGGCGTCAGGGCTGCGCCGGTGCTGGAGGTGACGGCGCCGGGGGAGGGGCGCCGTCGTGTCGGTTGGCTTCGGGTCGCGTCCTCGCGGCTCCGGCTTGGGGGCCGGCGGAGCGGGGCGCGCGCGCCCGTGCGACGGCGGGTCGGCGCGCAGGTTTGCGCCGGGCCCCCGCTCACGGAGCGTGAAGTGAAAACCGCTGTCGCCATTCCATGCGGCGACGGCGGAGACATCGGTCCGGACCTCCGCGATGAGCCTGTCGGCCGCCGGGAGAACCGTTCACACCGAGCATCGTGCTGGACGAAGGGCTTGCTCTGCAACCGATTCGGCACAGTTCGGCACAGTCCATTTACGGCAGACACCGTGCTGAATGATCACGGTGCGTAGTGGTCGAAGTGGTTGCGACGCACGGGGACGCGCGTAGCAGCGCGGGGCGATGAGGGGTGTGCGCCCGGAGTGAACCGTCGGTGCGACGGCCGGTCCCGGGCGTCCCCGGAGGCCGACCGTCCCACCTCTCGGCCCAGTCGCGGCCGGGGTCGCTGTCCCCTGCTGGCCGGCCACGGCACCCGCGCACGGTCCCACGGAGCCGCGCTCCCCGGCCGGCCGGGGTGGCGGCGCCACATGCGCCGGTGGACTGGGGGTGAAGCTCCACGCGTGGTCCTGCAGCCCGTACGGCGGTGTCCCCGGTCGGGGGCGGAGCCGGCGCGTCTGGCGGACGCGGCGCGGCCGTACGGTCGTCAGAAGCAACGAAGCGAGGGCCCGCCCGGTCACGGTCCTTTGGACGGGCAGACGAGTGAAACCGGACAGCCCGGTAGAATCGGTGTTCAGACACCCACACCCGTCCGCCGCCGCAGCCCCCGTCGGGGAGGCGGTTCAGCGCGACACCTCGATACCGCTGCCGGAAGGCCGTCTGTGTCCTCTGCAATTCCCGTCCAGTCCGCACCGGACAACGACACCGTCCTGGTGGTCGACTTCGGTGCCCAGTACGCCCAGCTCATCGCCCGTCGGGTGCGTGAGGCGCGGGTCTACAGCGAGATCGTGCCGAGCAGCATGCCGGTCGCCGAGATGCTCGCCAAGAACCCGAAGGCGATCATCCTCTCCGGTGGCCCGTCGTCGGTCTACGAAGAGGGCGCGCCGCAGATCGACCGCGCGATCTTCGAGGCCGGGGTCCCGGTCTTCGGCATGTGCTACGGCTTCCAGCTGATGGCCGTGACCCTCGGCGGCACCGTCGACAACACCGGCGCCCGCGAGTACGGCCGCACCCCGCTGACCGTCTCCCGCGTCGGCTCCACCCTGTTCGAGGGCGTCCCGGCGCAGCACTCGGTGTGGATGTCGCACGGCGACGCCTGCTCCGCCGCCCCGGAGGGCTTCACCGTCACCGCCTCCACCGACGTGGTCCCGGTCGCGGCCTTCGAGAACGACGAGGCCCGCCTGTACGGCGTCCAGTACCACCCCGAGGTGCTGCACTCCGACCACGGTCAGCAGATCCTGGAGCACTTCCTCTACCGCGGCGCCGGCATCGCCCCGACCTGGACCACCGGCAGCGTGGTCGAGGAGCAGATCGCCCTGATCCGCGAGCAGGTCGGCGACAAGCGCGCGATCTGCGGCCTGTCCGGCGGTGTGGACTCCGCGGTCGCGGCCGCCCTGGTCAACAAGGCCATCGGCGACCGGCTGACCTGCGTCTACGTCGACCACGGCCTGATGCGCAAGGGCGAGACCGAGCAGGTCGAGAAGGACTTCGTGGCCGCCACCGGTGTCCAGCTGAAGGTCGTCGACGCCTCCGAGCGCTTCCTGAACGCGCTGAAGGGGGTCACCGACCCCGAGGAGAAGCGCAAGATCATCGGTCGTGAGTTCATCCGGGTCTTCGAGCAGGCCCAGGCCGAGATCATCGCCGAGGCCGGCGAGCACGGCGAGTCGGTCGACTTCCTGGTCCAGGGCACCCTGTACCCGGACGTGGTGGAGTCCGGCGGCGGCACCGGCACCGCCAACATCAAGTCCCACCACAACGTCGGCGGCCTGCCCGAGGACCTGCAGTTCCAGCTGGTCGAGCCGCTGCGCAAGCTGTTCAAGGACGAGGTCCGGATGGTCGGCCAGGAGCTCGGCCTGCCGGAGGAGATCGTCCAGCGCCAGCCGTTCCCGGGCCCGGGTCTGGGCATCCGGATCGTCGGCGAGGTCACCAGGGAGCGTCTGGACCTGCTCCGCGACGCCGACGCGATCGCCCGCGAGGAGCTGACCGCGGCCGGTCTGGACCGCGAGATCTGGCAGTGCCCGGTCGTGCTGCTCGCCGACGTCCGCAGCGTGGGCGTGCAGGGCGACGGCCGCACCTACGGTCACCCGATCGTGCTGCGTCCGGTCTCGTCCGAGGACGCGATGACCGCCGACTGGTCGCGCCTGCCCTACGACGTGCTGGCCCGGATCTCCACCCGGATCACCAACGAGGTCCGCGACGTGAACCGCGTCGTCGTCGACGTCACCAGCAAGCCGCCGGGCACCATCGAGTGGGAGTAGCACTCCCGCGCCGCTGAGCCGGTGCTGAACGGTCGCGCCGTCGTTCCCGCATGGGGGAGCGGCGGCGCGGCCGTTTGCTCCCCGGGGTGGGACGTCTTGTTCCTCCCGGGGGACGTCCCACCGAAAGCGTGCAGGAGCGGGCAGAATGCGACCGGACCTGTCAGGGAGTGGCAGGCCGCGAAGGAAGGTGTGAGGGATGTCGGAGGCCAGCAACTCCGTGGCGGTCGACGGGGGCGCGTCCGGCCGGGCCGACCGGGCGGCCCAGCTGCGGGCGCTCGCGTCCAGGTACGCGCTGCTGCCGCTGCGGATCCTCCTCGGCACCACCTTCGTCTACGCCGCCCTGGACAAGCTCTCCGACTCCCACTTCCTGGCCGGCGCGGGCGATCCGGCCTCGTTCGTCTCGCAGACCCAGGCGGCCAAGGCCGCCGGCAGCCCGATCTCCTTCCTGCTCGGCCCGGCCCTCGACGCGCCCACCCTGTTCGCCCTCGTGGTCGCCTTCGGCGAGCTGGCGGTCGGCCTCGGCACCCTGCTCGGCCTCTGGGGGCGGGTCGCGGCGCTGGGCGGCGCGCTGATCAACCTGAGCCTCTGGCTCACCGTCAGCTGGAGCGTCTCGCCGTACTACCTCGGCAACGACCTCGCCTACCTGATGTCCTGGACCCCGCTGCTGCTGGCCGGCACGCCGTACCTGTCGGTGGACGGCTACCTGGCCGGCCGGGCCGTGCGGGACCGGGCGCGCGGGCTGGCCGAGGGCCACGTCAAGCGCCGGGCGCTGGTGGACGGCGGGATCGCGGCGGTCGCGATCGGCGGCGCCGGGCTGCTGACCGGCTCGCTGACCCGAACCTTCGGCCGGAACAAGCAGGCCGCCCCCAAGCAGTCGGCGGCCCCGGCCCCCGCCGCGACGGCGTCCGCCGCGACGGCGTCCGCCCCCTCGGTGGCCGCGGCGAGCGTGCCGGTCGGCGGCTCCGTGCAGGTCAAGGACCCGGCCAGCGGGGACGCCGTCTACATCGTCCAGCCCAAGGCCGGGCAGTACTGCGCCTTCTCCTCGGTGTGCACCCACTCCGGCTGCGCGGTGGACGCCCCGAAGAACGGCCAGCTCTACTGCCCCTGCCACGGCTCCCGGTTCGACGCCGCGACCGGCGCGGTGGTCAACGGGCCGGCGGTCAAGCCGCTGCCCAAGTACACCGTCAGCAAGGACGGGGACAAGCTGACCCTGGGCCCGCTGCAGAGCTGAGCGCTCCCGCGGTCCTCGCGGTCGGGCTCAGTCCTCGCGGTCGGGCCGGTTGCGCCGGGCCACCGCCACGACCGCGCCGGCCAGGCCGCCGACGCCGAGCACGAGGAACGTGATCGGGACGACGATCCGTCCGCTCACCGTCTCGTCGTTGAGCGCCGCCACCAGGTAGCTGACGGCGACCACGGTGAACAGCCCGCCCGCGATCAGCGAGAACAGGTCGAGCCGGTGCTTCCTCACTGCTGGACCACCTTGATGTCGCCGATGCCGATTCCGAGTTCGAGGTCGAGCGTGCCCTTGGACGGGTGGCCGACCGGCGGGTTGAGCACGTAGGTGTGCCGGCCGGTGCCGTTGTTCTGGTCGCCCGGGACGTTGATGTTGCCGAGGCCGACCCGGGCCACCAGGTTCACCGTGACGTCGGACGGCAGGGTGACGGTCAGTTGGCCGGCGCCGAGGTCGACCTTGGTGGCGAGGGCGGTCCCGGCGGGGTCGAGCCCGGCCAGGTCCATCCGGATCTCCCCGGCGCCGAGGTTGTAGCGGTCCTTCAGGTCGGCGGCGGAGGTGATCGTCCACGAGCGGTCGCCGACGGCGTCCTGCACGGAGTGCGGCGAGCGGCCGACGAAGGCCAGCGCCAGGGTGACCAGCAGACCCAGCACCGCGAGCTTGCGGGCCTTGCCGAACTTCGCGGCCAGCAGCAGGGTCAGACCGACCACCAGCAGTCCGGTGGCCAGCACCACGGTGCTCAGCTTGGTGACGTCGGTGTGGCCGACCGAGCCGGACCAGACCGCGGTGGCCGCGCCGATCGCCAGCAGGAAGCCGAAGAAGCCGAGCGCCGAGCGCTCCTTGGGGTGCCGGACGACGGCCGGTTCGCGGCGGCGCTGCGGGCGCTCCTTGCGCAGCGGGTCGCCCTCCGGCAGGTCGGTGCGCTGCCACCAGGGCTGGGCCGGGCTGCCGGGCGGCGGCACCTTCGTACCGAACGGGGGCGTGGTGGCCGAGGAGGCGGGGGCGGCGTCGCCGTACGGGTTGCGCTCGGGGTGGCGCGGGTCCCACAGGTAGCCGCTCGGGCCCTGGGCGGGGGAGCCGGTGGGGACCTTCCCGGCGGCCCGGTCGGCGGCGTGCTGGGCGCGGGCCGCCTCGTCCTGCGGCGGGCGCGGCCAGGTGTAGCCGTCGGCCTCGGGGACGTGACGGTCGTACGGGCCGCCGCGCCGGCGGCCGCGGGTTTGGCCGCGGCGGCGCTCCGGGTCGTAGCGCACCGCCAGGAAGACCAGGCCGCCGAGCAGCAGCAGCGGGAACAGCTGGTCGCCGTCGCCCATCGAGGAGAAGAACACCCCGGTGCCGATCACGGTCAGCAGCACCGCGCCGACCGACTGGCCGTCCACCCGGCCGGTGAGCACCCGCTGGAGCTCGGTGCGCCCGCCCTTGCCGCCGGTGGCGCCCTCGGTCGGGACGATCAGCCAGGCCAGGCCGTACAGGAACAGTCCGAGGCCGCCGGAGAGGCAGAGCACCACGGTGACCACCCGGAAGACCACCGGGTCGATGTCCAGATGCCGCCCGAGGCCGCCGCAGACGCCGGCCACCACACGGTGGTGCTCGGCCCGGGTCAGCGGGGGGCGGTCCGGTTCCGGCGGGGCGGCGGGCCCGGCCTCCTGGATGCGGTGGTCCTCGGTCATGGGCACCATCCTTCCGGCAGGGGGTGGTCCGGCCCAACCGGGCCCGGCCCTGCCCGTACCCTGACTTCTCCCTGATAGACGTTAGGGACACACCCTGATGCGCCCGCGGGCACCCGCGTGGAACCATCGGTGACGTGGCAGCACCCGGTACCGATCCCCGACCCCCCGCCCCCGACACCGCGTCGTCGCCCAGCGGCGACCCGAACGCGCCCGACAGCGGACGGCCGCCGTACCGTCGGCTCTACCGCAGCCCGCAGGGGCGGATGCTGGGCGGCGTCGCGCACGGGCTGGCGGTGCACCTCGGGCTGCCGGTCCGCTGGGTGCGGCTCGCCTTCGTCCTGCTGTTCTTCGCGCAGGGGATCGGCGCGCTGCTGTACGCCGCGTTCTGGTTCGTGGTGCCGATCGGCATCGGCGAGCCCTCGCAGCGCGGTGGCACGCACTGGGTGAACGTCAACGGCGTCTACATCCCGACCTCGGCCTGGCTGCGGCCGGGCACCCCGCTGACCAAGTCCGGCGGCGGCTGGGTCGGCCGGCTGCGCGAACTGCTCCAGCACGCCCTCCAGGGCGAGCCGGTCACCGTGCCCGCCGCCGCTGCCGAGGGCGAGTCCGCCGAGGCCGCCGACCGGCCCGCCGCCAAGAACGGGCAGGGCGGCATCGGCCAGCTCGCCGCCCTGGTCATGGTCGTGATCGGCCTGATCGCCCTGCTGAACGTGCTCGGCGTGCAGACCGCCAAGCCGTACACCTGGCCGCTGCTGGCGATCGGCGTCGGCGTCGCGCTGGTCTGGCGGCAGGCCGACGACTCGCGCTGGCAGCGCTGGTTCGGCATCGAGGAGGGCGAGAAGCGCCGCGGCGCCTACACCCGGGTCGGCGCCGGCGTGCTGCTCACGGTGGCCGGCACCATCGCGCTGCTCGCCATGCAGGGCAGCGGCTCCACGCTCGGCTCGGTGATCGAGGCCTCCCTCGCGGTGCTGGCCGGCGTGCTGGTGCTGCTCGGCCCGTACGGCCTGCGGATGTGGCAGGACCTCGGCGCCGAGCGCACCGCCCGCATCCGCGCCCAGGAGCGCGCCGAGATCGCCGCGCACATCCACGACTCGGTGCTGCACACCCTGACCCTGATCCAGCGTCGGGCCGAGGACCCCAAGGAGGTGCTGCGGCTGGCGCGCTCCCAGGAGCGTGAGCTGCGGCTGTGGCTGTACCGCCCGGAGGCCGTCGCCGAGGCCGCGCCGGACACCATGGCGGAGACCCTGCGCGCCGCCGTCGCCGAGGTCGAGGACCGGCACGGCGTCCCGGTCGAGCTGGTGATCGTCGGCGACTGCCCGATGGACGAGAAGATCGCGGCACAGATGCAGGCCGCGAGGGAGGCGACCGTCAACGCGGCCAAGTACGGTGGCGGGGGACCGGTCCGGGTCTACGCCGAGGTGGAGGGGAGGACGGTGTCGGTGTTCATCCGTGACCACGGCCCCGGCTTCGACCCCGACACGGTGCCCGAGGACCGGATGGGCGTACGGGAGTCGATCATCGGCCGGATGAAGCGCAACGGCGGCACCGCTCGGGTGCGGCCGGCTGCGGGCGGCGGCACCGAGGTCGAGCTGGAGATGGAGAGAACGAATGACTGAGGCAGCGCCGGAGCGCACGGCCAGGGTCGTCCTGGTGGACGACCACCGGATGTTCCGGACGGGGGTCAGGGCCGAGATCGGCCGTACCGAGGTGACCGGCATCGACGTGGTCGGCGAGGCCGACGACGTCGACTCGGCGGTCCGCGTGGTCGCCGAGACCAGGCCGGACGTGGTGCTGCTCGACGTCCACCTGCCCGGCGGCGGCGGTGTCGAGGTGCTGCGCCGCTCGGTCGGCGTGATGGGCGAGCAGGGAGGGGTGAAGTTCCTGGCGCTGTCCGTCTCGGACGCCGCCGAGGACGTCATCGGCGTCATCCGCGGCGGCGCGCGCGGCTACGTCACCAAGACCATCACCGGCACCGACCTGGTCAACGCGATCTTCCGGATCGCCGACGGCGACGCCGTCTTCTCGCCCCGGCTGGCCGGCTTCGTCCTGGACGCCTTCGCCGCCACCGACACCCCGCCGGTGGACGAGGACCTCGACCGCCTCACCCAGCGCGAGCGCGAGGTGCTCCGGCTGATCGCCCGCGGCTACGCCTACAAGGAGATCGCCAAGCAGCTCTTCATCTCGGTGAAGACCGTCGAGAGCCACGTCTCCGCCGTCCTGCGCAAGCTCCAGCTCAGCAACCGCCACGAGCTCACCCGCTGGGCCACCGCCCGCCGCCTGGTCTGAGCCCCTCCGCGGGGTGTCTTCGAATGCCGCGGTAAGCCCGCCCGCCCGGTTTCCTCCGGGCGGGCGGGCTTGTCCGTGGGTGGCCATAGACTCGTCAGTGCCATGAGTAGCCTCTTTGACGACCTCCCGCTCCCCGGTTTCGAGGCACCCGCCGCCGGGTCGAAGCAGCCCGCCGCACCCATCGACGCCGTCGACGAGGAGCCCCCGCCGTACGAGGACGACGTCCCGTACGACGCGTACGAGGAGGCCATCCCGGACGGGCTGTTCCGGACCGACCATGCGGCCGAGGCCGAGCGGGACGCCTGGCACCGCAACGGCGCCGCCCGGACGGTGGTGGACCCGGCACAGCTGCTGGAGGGGATGAACGACCCGCAGCGCGAGGCGGTGCTGCACGCGGGCTCGCCGCTGCTGATCGTGGCCGGCGCCGGCTCCGGCAAGACCCGGGTGCTGACCCACCGGATCGCGTACCTGCTGGGCGCCCGCGGGGTGCAGCCGGGCGAGATCCTGGCGATCACCTTCACCAACAAGGCGGCCGGCGAGATGCGCGAGCGCGTCGAGGCGCTGGTCGGCCCGCGCGCCCGGGCGATGTGGGTGTCCACCTTCCACAGCGCCTGTGTGCGGATCCTGCGCCGCGAGTCCAAGGTGCTGGGCTTCACCTCCAGCTTCTCGATCTACGACTCGGCCGACTCGCAGCGGCTGATGTCGCTGGTCTGCCGCGACCTCGACCTGGACCCGAAGCAGTTCCCGCCGAAGTCCTTCACGGCGAAGGTCAGCAACCTCAAGAACGAGCTGATCGACGAGGAGACCTTCGCCGACCAGGCCGCCAACCCGATGGAGAAGAAGCTCGCCGAGGCGTACGCGCTGTACCAGCGGCGGCTGCGCGAGGCCAACGCGCTGGACTTCGACGACATCATCATGACGACGGTGAACCTGCTGCAGGCCTTCCCCGACGTCGCCGAGCACTACCGGCGCCGGTTCCGGCACATCCTGGTCGACGAGTACCAGGACACCAACCACGCCCAGTACACGCTGGTCCGCGAGCTGACCGGCGGCTCGGTGGCCGACGCCCCCAAGCGCACCGTGGACGGCGAGCTCGTGAACCCGGCGGCCGGGCGCCGGGCCGAGGTGCCGCCGGCGGAGCTGTGCGTGGTCGGTGACGCGGACCAGTCGATCTACGCCTTCCGCGGCGCGACCATCCGCAACATCCTCCAGTTCGAGGAGGACTACCCGAACGCGACCACGATCCTGCTGGAGCAGAACTACCGCTCCACCCAGACCATCCTGAGCGCCGCCAACGCCGTCATCGAGCGCAACGCCAACCGGCGCGACAAGAAGCTCTGGACGGCCGGCGAGCACGGCGAGAAGGTGGTCGGCTACGTCGCGGACGACGAGCACGGCGAGGCCCAGTTCATCGCCGACGAGATCGACCGCCTCACCGACCAGGGCGAGGCCAAGCCCGGCGACGTCGCGATCTTCTACCGCACCAACGCCCAGTCCCGAGTGTTCGAGGAGGTGTTCATCCGGGTCGGCCTGCCGTACAAGGTGGTCGGCGGGGTGCGCTTCTACGAGCGCAAGGAGGTCCGGGACGTCCTGGCGTACCTGCGGGTGCTCTCCAACCCGGAGGACACCGTGCCGCTGCGCCGGATCCTCAACGTGCCCAAGCGCGGCATCGGCGAGCGGGCCGAGGCGATGGTCGACGCGCTGGCCGCGCGGGAGCGGATCTCCTTCGCCCAGGCGCTGCTGCGGGTGGACGAGGCGTACGGGATGGCCGCGCGCTCGGCCAACGCGGTCAAGAAGTTCAACACCCTGATGGCCGGGCTGCGCCAGGTCGTCGAGTCGGGCGCGGGCCCGGCGGCGGTGCTGGAGGCCGTCCTGGAGGAGACCGGCTACCTGGCCGAACTCCAGGCCTCCACCGACCCGCAGGACGAGACCCGGGTGGAGAACCTGCAGGAGCTCGCCTCCGTCGCGCTGGAGTACGAGCAGGACCCGGGCGAGCGGCCGGACGCCGGGGAGGAGGGCGCGCCGCCGGTCGGCTCGCTGGCCGACTTCCTGGAGCGGGTCGCGCTGGTCGCCGACTCGGATCAGATCCCGGACGAGGACGAGGAGGGACAGGGCGTCATCACGATGATGACCCTGCACACCGCCAAGGGCCTGGAGTTCCCGGTGGTCTTCCTGACCGGTATGGAGGACGGGATCTTCCCGCACATGCGGGCGCTCAACCAGGCCAAGGAGCTGGAGGAGGAGCGCAGGCTCGCGTACGTGGGGCTCACCCGCGCCCGGGAGCGGCTCTACCTGACCCGCTCGGTGCTGCGCAGCGCCTGGGGGCAGCCGGCCTACAACCCGGCCTCGCGGTTCCTGGAGGAGATCCCGGAGACGCTGGTCGACTGGAAACGGACGGGCGCGGCGCAGGCGCCGGTCCAGCGCGGCTTCTCCTCGGGCTCGTCCTGGGGCAAGTCCTCGTCCGGGGGCTCGCGTTCCGCCGGGTCTTCGTCGGCGACCGCCTCACCGAAGGCGGGTTGGGGCCAGTCGGCGCGGCGCGCCGGCAAGGTGGTGGAGCGCGAGGCCGTCTCGCTCGCGGTCGGCGACCGGGTCACCCACGACACCTTCGGGCTGGGCACGGTGGTGGGCGTCACCGGCGTCGGCGACCGGGCGCAGGCCACGGTCGACTTCGGCTCGGAGGGGCGCAAGCAGCTGCTGCTGCGCTACGCGCCCGTCGAGAAGCTCTAGCGACTGCCCTAGCGCGGATCGAGTCCGTTCGCGAGGAACCAGGGCAGCGGGTCGACCGGCCCGCTGCCCGGCGGCCGGATCTCGAAGTGCAGGTGCGGTCCGGTGCTGTTGCCGCTGCTGCCGACGAAGGCGATCACGTCGCCCTGCTTCACCGGGCCCTTGCGCACCTTGTAGGCGCGCAGGTGGCAGAACCAGGCCTCGGTGCCGTCGTTCATCTTCAGGATGGACATGTAGCCGTAGAACGGGTTCCACTGCGTGCGGATCGTGCCGTCGGTGACGGCGTAGACCTCGGAGCCGCCGTCCACCGGGAAGTCGATGCCGGTGTGCAGCTTGGCCCAGTGGGTGCCGGCCGCGCCGAACAGCTCGCCGAGGCCGTGCTGGGCGACCGGCATGACCACCTTGGGCTTGGCCGGCTCCGCGGTCGGCTGGGCCGTCGGGGTGTCGGTGGGCTGGGCGTCGGCGGGTTGGGCGCCGGCCAGCGGCTGGCGGGCGTCGCCGCGCGAGGCCTGGGTCTGGCCGTCGCCCGTGACCGCCTGCTGCGCGGCCTGCCGGGCGGCCGTGTTGTCCGGGGCGTCGGCCGCCGTCGCCTGCTGCGGCACCCGGTCGGCCTGGTCCTGGACCACCGTGACGGCCGCGGCCCCGGCGACCCCGAGTGCGGCGACCGACGGGATCGCCACCCGGAACAGCGCGGCCCGGGTGGCCGCCTTGGCGGCGCCGCGGCGCCGGGCGCGGGACTGTTCGCGGGCGGCGAGGCGCAGCTCCGCACGGGTCGGGCGGGCGGCTGCTTCGGGAGCCATCGGGGGCTGCCTCCTCGGTGGGCCTCGGGCACGTCGTCGGGCGAGAGGGAAAACAGCCGTGACTGTAGCCGCAAGGCCGACGCCCCGGAAAAACCTCCGGTTGTCAAGGGGGCGGCCGGGGGTCTGGCCGGTGTCTGTACGGAGGGTCCGCGGAGGGGTATACCCACTGGTAGCAAGGCCTGGGGCTGTGACTTTGCCCTCCTCTTGGGAGGCGGCGCGGCCATCCGGGCCGGGTGGCGCTAATCTCCCCTCAGGTTGGTTGGTTATCGAGCGTTAACCGCACCCGTGGGCCCACAAGGTCCGGTCGGATGGTGGACGACGAGGTCCAGGAGGCAGTGATGAGTGTGTCGGGGCCGATCCGTGTGGTGGTCGCCAAGCCGGGGCTCGACGGTCACGACCGTGGTGCCAAGGTCATTGCGCGCGCCCTGCGCGACGCCGGTATGGAGGTCATCTACACCGGGCTGCACCAGACGCCCGAGCAGGTGGTCGACACCGCGATCCAGGAGGACGCGGACGGCATCGGGCTGTCGATCCTCTCCGGCGCCCACATGACGCTGTGCGCGCGGGTGCTGGAGCTGTTGAAGGAGCGCGACGCGGAGGACATCAAGGTCTTCTGCGGCGGGATCATCCCGGACGAGGACATCGCCGAACTCAAGGCGATGGGCGTCGCGGACATCTTCACCCCGGGCACGCCCACCCGGGACGTGGTGGCCTGGGTCGAGGCCAACCTGCGCACCGCCAGCTGAACCCGGACGCGAGGAGCGGGCCGGTCCCGGTGCGGACCGGCCCGCTTCGCCGTGCTCGGGGCGAGCGGCTCAGGGCGCCGGTTCGGCCGGCCTCAGCTCATTCAGCATCGCGGCCCGGAAGCGCAGCGTCCCGGCCAGCCGGGCGAAGGTCTCCGACCAGGCGGAGTCGGGGGCGGCCCCGGCGGCCAGCTCCTCCACCGCGGCGGCCGTCTCCGGGACGAGCGCGCGCTCCGTCATCCCGAGCACCCCGCTGTGGCTCCACGGGTACGCGCCGGAGGCGGCGGCCCGGGCCAGCGCCGTCACCACGGCGGTGGACAGCGGCGGCGTCCACGGGGCGGCGCAGGCGCCGAGCAGTTGGAAGGCCTCGCCCAGGCCGTGCACCTCGATGAAGGCGGCCGTCCAGGCGGCCCGCTCCTCGGGCGGCAGGACCGCCAGCAGCTTGGCCGGGGCGCCGGTGACCCGCTGGGCGCGGGCACGTCCGGCGCCGCGGGCGGGTGGTACCGGGGCCGGGCCGAGCAGTGCCCGGGCCCAGTCGGCGTCGTGCTGGCGGACGGCGGCGCGGGCCCAGGCCTCGCGCAGGTCGTCGGCCCAGCTGCTGCTGGTCTCGTCCACGCTGTCGCCGACCCGCAGGGCGAGCAGCTGCTCGGGCGTCAGGCCGGTGCTCCGCGACCAGGTCGCGAGCGGCGCGGCCGCCACCACCTCGCCGAACCACCAGGCCCGTTCGCCGCGCCCGGTGGGGGACTTGGGGGCGATGCCGTCGCGCTGCATCCGCTCGTCGCACTCGACGGGCGGGGTGACCAGCAGATGGGTGCCGCTGTCGGCGAGGCGGACGGCGGTCCGGGCCCGCTCGGCCATCCGGAGCGCGAGCGCGGAGCCGGGCAGGGTGGAGAGCAGTTCCGCGGCGGTGGCCCGGACGTTCTTGCTGCGGTCGCCGAGAGCGGCCTCCAGGAACGGTTCGTCGGCGGGGGAGAGGCCGTCCTGCAGGGCGTCCAGGAAGAGCAGCCGGTCCTCGGCGCGCTCGGTGGACCAGGTGCTCCGCAGCAGCTCCAGCCCGGCGGCCGGGTCGCTGCGGCGCAGCAGGGTGAGGTGGGTGACCCGCTCGGCGAACAGGCCCTCGTGCCAGAGCCGGTGGTCGGTGGGGTCGTCAGGCCGCCCGGCCGGCTCGGGTGGCGCGGGCGGCGCGGTGCGCAGCACGAACCGCCAGTCGGGGTTCTGTTCGGCCAGCCAGCGGCCCGGTGGACCGGCCAACGCGACGGCGTCGGAGCGCAGTTCGCTGCGCGCCCGGGCGGCGTCGAGCAGCCCGGGTATCAGCGCGGCGGGCGGCCGCAGGCCCTGGGCGCGGGCGGTGGCCAGCCACTGCGGCAGCAGCTCGGCCAGGTTGGCCAGGGTGCCGCCGCCGCTGCCGCCGGTGCGCCCGGCGAGCAGCACGGCCAGCCGGCGGGCGGCGGCCTCGGGCAGCTCGGGGCGGGTGTCCTCGGGCGCGGGCGGGCCGGGCGGTTCGACGGCCGGCACGGGCAGCGCGCCGGCCCGGCGGCGGACGGTGGCCAGCGCGGCCAGCTCCAGCAGGGCGGTGGCCGGGTCGCTCGGGTCCACGGCGCCGGCGAGCGGAAGGGCGGTGGCCGGGACCGGGCGGCGGTCGGTGCCGAGCAGGGCGCTGGTCCGCAGGGTCTCCCACGGGTCCTGGGTGATCGTCATTCGGTGCTCCTAGGTGAGGCGTGTCCTGTGGATCTGGGCGGGCCCGGCAGGGATCCGCAAGACACGCCTAAGTGAGGCCGACCGGGCGGTGCTCGGCGGTCCAGGCCGTGACCGGGGCGAAGCCCTGGTGGCCGTACTCGCCGAAGACCGCCAGCGGGCGGCCGGTGGAGACCGAGGCCAGCCGCCACAGCGCCGCCTCCGGGACGGCCGAGGTGCGGACGGGGACGATGTGGTGGCCGTCCGTCAGGTGCCAGCCGTCCGGGGTGCGGACCGGGACGACCTCGGCCAGCAGCGTCGGCCAGCTGTCCAGCCACGGGTCGTCGGCCACCGCGGTGCCGTACCCGGCCACCGCCTCGGCGACGGTGAGCCCGGCGGGCGCGCCGGCCGGGCCGGGCCCGGGCGCGCCGTAGCGGGTGCCCAGGGCGGCGCGCAGCGGGCGGGCGCCGGGGTGGTAGGCCAGCTCGGCCTCCAGCAGGTGGCCGGTGGGCAGGGCGAGGTCGGGGGCCTGTCCGGGGCGACCGAAGGCGAGCAGCAGGGCGTGGCGGCCGGTCTTGGCGCCGCGCAGCCAGACCCGGCGGGTGGTGAGCCGTTCGTCGGACGTGTCCCGGCTGCCGAGCACCAGCCAGCGGTCCCGGACGGTGGGCCCGGCCAGCACCTCGGCGGCGTCCAGGGTGTAGCCGACCCGGGCGCGGACGGTCGCGGCCAGCTCGGGCGGCAGCTCGTCGATCCGGGTGGCGGCGGTGGCCAACAGGTGCAGCATCGCGTACTCCTCCAGCATCCGCTCCTGCGGCAGGGCGTCCAACTCCCGTACCCGAGTGGCCAGTCCGGGGGCCTGCGCGTCGACCATCCGGGCGGCGACCTCCTCCCAGGGCCCGGCGGTGGACTGGTCGGCCAGGCCGTGCCGGACCCGGTCGGCCAGCCGCAGCCGCAGCTCGGCCGCGCCGGCCGCGACCCGGGCGCCGCGCCGCTCGGCCCGGCGGCGGGCGGCCTCCGGGTCGGCCGGGGGCGCCGCTCGCTTCTCGGCGCGCTCCTGGCGGCTCTTGAGCCAGTCGGCCGCCCAGTCGGCGGGTTCGCCGGCCGGGACGGCCCCGGGGGTGCCGCTCCACAGCAGGAGGAGTCCGAGCGCGTGCTTGCACGGGAACTTCCGGCTGGGGCAGCTGCACTGGTAGGCGGGCGTGGCGAGTTCGATCACGGTGCGGTACGGCGTCCGGCCGCTGCCCCGGCACTCGCCCCAGAGCACGGCGCCGTCGGTGCCCGTTCCGGACCAGGGCGCGGACGAGGAGAGCTTGCCCGCGGCCTTCCGCGACGCGGCGTCAGGTGCCAGGGACAGGACGTGTTCGGTGCTCCAGCGTTCCTCCATGCGACCGACGGTAGGCGGCGGCACTGACAGCGGCTGACCGTCCGTCCGGCGCCCGACCGGTCGTTGTCAGCCGTTGTCAGTGGTGCGTTGCAGGGTTGGTTCCCACAGGCCGTGACGCCGACCTGGCTCCCCCCCCCCGATCACCCCGTTGCCGGGCCACCCGTGTGCCCGGCGGCCGACCCGAAGGAGTCTCAATGACCGACGTTCTGCGGCAGCACGCCGAGGACGCCTTCGCCGGTGAACTGGCCGCGCTGGCCGCGCAGGACGACCGTCCGCGCCCCGAGCGCTGGAAGCTCTCGCCGTGGGCCGTGGCGACCTACCTGCTCGGCGGAGACCTGCCCGACGGCACCGCGATCACCCCCAAGTACATCGGCCCGCGCCGGGTCGTGGAGGTCGCCGTCACCACCCTGGCGACGGACCGCGCGCTGCTGCTGCTCGGTGTGCCCGGCACCGCCAAGACCTGGGTGTCCGAGCACCTGGCCGCGGCGATCAGTGGCGACTCCACGCTGCTGGTGCAGGGCACCGCCGGCACCCCCGAGGAGGCCGTCCGGTACGGCTGGAACTACGCACAGCTGCTCACCCGCGGCCCAAGCCGGGACGCCCTGGTGCCCTCGCCGCTGATGCGGGCGATGGCCGACGGCAAGATCGCCCGGGTCGAGGAGCTGACCCGCATCCCGGCCGACGTGCAGGACAGCCTGATCACCATCCTGTCCGAGAAGACGCTCCCCGTACCGGAGTTGGGCACCGAGACCCAGGCGGTCCGCGGCTTCAACGTGATCGCCACCGCCAACGACCGCGACCGCGGCGTCAACGAGCTGTCCAGCGCGCTGCGCCGCCGCTTCAACACCGTGGTGCTGCCGCTGCCGGGCTCGCTGGAGGAGGAGGTCGACATCGTCACCCGCCGGGTCGACCAGCTCGGCCGCTCCCTCGAACTGCCCGAACTGCCAGGAGGCGCCGAGGAGATCAGGCGGGTGGTCACCGTCTTCCGCGAGCTGCGGGCCGGGATCACGGTGGACGGCCGGACCAAGGTGAAGACCCCGAGCGGCACCCTCTCCACCGCCGAGGCGATCTCGGTGGTGACCAACGGCCTGGCCCTGGCCACCCACTTCGGCGACGGCGTGCTGCGCGCCGGGGACGTGACGGCCGGCATCCTCGGCGCCGTCGTCCGCGACCCGGTGGCGGACCAGGCGGTGTGGCGCGAGTACCTCGAAGGGGTGGTGCGCGAGCGCGACGGCTGGAAGGACTTCTACCGCGCCGCCCGCGAGGTGGGGGCATGAGCGAGCGAACCATCAAGAGGTGCCACGTGCGCTCAATGCCTGCCGAGCGAAGCGAGGTGGGGGCATGAGCGAGCGAAGCGAGCGAATCATCAAGAGGTGCGCGTTGCGCTCAGCGCCTGCCGAGCGAAGCGAGGTGGGGGCATGAGCGAGGTCGAGGTCGCCCTGCTGGGCATCCGGCACCACGGCCCCGGCTCGGCCCGGGCGGTGGCCGCCGCGCTGACGGCGTGGCAGCCGGACGCGGTGCTGATCGAGGGACCGCCGGAGGCCGACGGCATCGTCCACCTCGCCGCCGAGAAGGACCTCGTCCCGCCGGTCGCCCTGCTCGCCCACGCGGTGGACGACCCGGCCCGGGCCGCCTTCTGGCCGTACGCCGAGTTCTCCCCGGAGTGGGTGGCGATCCGGTACGGCGTGGAGCACGACCTGCCGGTCCGCTTCATCGACCTGCCCGCCGGGTACGGCTTCGCGCCCACCGCCGAGGACGCCGACGAGCTGCCCGCCGACCCGATGGCCCTGCTCGCCGAGGCCGCCGGGCACGACGACGCCGAGCGCTGGTGGGAGGACGTGGTCGAGCACCGCGCCCCCGGCGCCGACGCGCTGGCGCCCTTCGCCGCCGTCGCCGAGGCGATGGGCGCACTCCGTGCGGAGGGTCTTGGCGAGTCCCGCCGGGACCTGCTGCGCGAGGCGTACATGCGCCAGCAGATCCGCGCCGCCCGCCGCGCCGGGCACCGCCGGATCGCCGTGGTGTGCGGGGCCTTCCACGTCCCCGCGCTGGCGGCGATGCCCACCGTCGCCCACGATCGGGCGCTGCTCGCGGAACTGCCGAAGAAGGTGAAGGCGGACATCACCTGGATCCCGTGGACGCACCGCAGGCTCTCCCAGGCCACCGGCTACGGCGCTGGCATCCAGTCACCCGGCTGGTACCACCACCTGTTCACCACCGAGGGCGACCCGGTGCCGCGCTGGCTCACCCGGGCCGCCGAACTGCTCCGCGCCGAGGACCACCCGGTCTCCTCCGCGCACGTCATCGAGGCGGTCCGGCTCGCCGAGACCCTCGCGGTGCTGCGTGGCCGCCCGCTCGCCGGGCTGACCGAGACCCTGGACGCCGTCCGCGCGGTGCTCTGCGAGGGCTCGGACGTCGCGCTGGAACTCGTCCGGGACCGCCTGGTGGTCGGCGACGAGCTCGGCGAAGTCCCGGACGCCGCACCGGCGGTGCCGCTGCAGCGCGACCTCGCCCGGCTGCAGCGCTCACTGCGGCTCAAGCCCGAGGCCGCGCCCAAGGACCTCGACCTGGACCTGCGCAAGGACACCGACGCCGCCCGCTCCCGACTGCTGCACCGGCTGCGGCTGCTGGGCGTCGAGTGGGGCATGCCCGCCCGCTCCTCGGTCGCCTCCACCGGCACCTTCCGGGAGAGCTGGCGGCTGTGCTGGCAGCCCGAGTTCGCGGTCCGGATCGCCGAGGCCGCCCAGTGGGGCACCACGGTCGAGGAGGCCGCCGTCAACAAGGCGGTCGGCACCGCCCGCGCCGCCGTCGAACTCGCCGAGCTGACCGGCCTGGTGGAGACCTGCCTGCTGGCCGGGCTGTCCGGCGCGCTGCCCGCCGTGATGCGGGTGCTCGCCGACTGCGCGGCCCTGGACACCGATGTCGCCCACCTCGCCGGCGCGCTGCCCGCGCTGGTCCGCGCGCTGCGCTACGGCGATGTGCGCGGCACCGACCACGGCGCGCTCGCCGAGGCCGCGGCGGGCCTGGCCGAACGGGTCTGCGTCGGACTGCCGCCTGCCTGCGTCGGCCTGGACGCGGAGAGCGCGGCGGCGATGCGCGCCCGGATCGACGAGGTCCACGGCGCGATCGGCCTGATCGACTCCGGTGACACCGCAGCCCCGGACGGCCTGACCGACCGCTGGGCCGCCGCCCTGCACTCGCTGGCCCGCCGCGAACCCGTCGGCGGACCGGCCACCGGCGCCCCCGGCCTGCTGCGCGGCCGGTCCGTCCGGCTGCTGCTGGACGACGGCCGGCTCGACTCCGAGGAGGCCGGCCGCCGACTGCGGCTGGTGCTGTCCGTCGCCAGCGCACCCGCGGACGCGGCCGGCTGGGTCGAGGGCTTCCTCACCGGCGGCGGCGCCCTGTTGCTGCACGACCCCCGACTGCTCGTCCTGCTCGACGAGTGGCTCACCGGCGTCAGCGCCGAGGCGTTCACCGACGTCCTGCCGTTGCTGCGCCGCACCTTCGCCGGACTGGAGGCGGGCGTGCGCACCACCATCGGCGGCCGGGTCGCGGCCGGCCCGCTCGGCGCGGCCCCGGCGGCGCCCGAGACGGCCGGGGAACTCGACCGGGCCCGCGCCGACGCCGCCGTCCCGGTGGTGGCCCTGCTGCTCGGCGTCCACCCGGAGATCCCGCGCCAGGCCACCGGCCGCAACACCTGACCGAAGGAGGAGGACCCGATGGCGACCACGACCGACGAACGGCTGCGCCGCTGGCGCCTGGTGCTCGGCGGCGAGGCCGACGGCACCGGCTGCACCCTGCGCGGCCGCGACGCCGCGATGGACGGCGCCCTCGCCGCGCTCTACCGGGGCGCACCCGAGGAGGCAGGGCGGCCCCCGCGCGGCGGACGCCGCAGCGCAGGGCTCGGCGGCTCGGCCCCGCAGGTGGCCCGCTGGCTGGGCGACATCCGCGAGTACTTCCCGTCCACCGTCGTCCAGCTGATGCAGCAGGACGCGATCACGCGGCTCGGCCTGGACCGGCTGCTGCTGGAGCCGGAGATGCTGGAGGCCGTCGAACCGGACGTGCACCTGGTCGGCACCCTGCTGTCGCTCAAGCACGCGCTGCCCGAGACCACCCGGGAGACCGCCCGCGCCGTGGTCGGCAAGGTGGTCGCCGACCTTGAGCGCCGACTCGCCGACCGGACCAGGGCCACCCTGGGCGGCGCCCTGGACCGCAGCGCCAAGGTGAACCGGCCCCGCCACCGGGACATCGACTGGGACCGGACGATCCGGGCCAACCTGAAGAACTATCTGCCCGAGCACGGGACCGTCGTCCCCGAGCGGCTGGTCGGCTACGCCCGCGCCCAGCGCGCGGTGAAGAAGGACGTCATCCTCTGCATCGACCAGTCCGGCTCGATGGCGCCCTCGGTCGTGCACTCGGCGGTCTTCGGCGCGGTGCTCTCCTCGATGCGCACCCTGTCCACCCGGCTGGTCGTCTTCGACACCTCGGTGGTCGACCTCACCGAGCAGCTCACCGACCCGGTGGACGTCCTGTTCGCCACCCAGCTCGGCGGCGGCACCGACATCAACCGCGCGCTCGCCTACTGCCAGTCGAGGATCACCCGGCCCTCCGAGACCGTCGTGGTGCTGATCAGCGACCTGTACGAGGGCGGCATCCGGGACGGCATGCTCAGGCGGGTCGCCGCGATGAAGGCGGCCGGCGTCCAGTTCATCGCCCTGCTCGCACTCTCCGACGAAGGCGCCCCGGCCTACGACCACGCCCACGCCGCCGCGCTGGCCGCCCTCGGCGCCCCGGCCTTCGCCTGCACCCCGGACGCCTTCCCCGAGATCATGGCGGCGGCGATCGAGAAACGCCCGATCCCGCGGCACCTGGTCAAGGGCGCGGACCAGGGGGTGTGACGGTCTCACCCGGGCGGGTGAACTCACCCGATCGGTGGACGGGGGGTCCGGGCTGATCTGTGACGGTTCTCACCCAAGACGGACAGGCCCCGGGCGGAACAGGCCCGTCCCTCGGGGATAACCTGCCAGACGGACGTGACGCGCGTGTTGATTGACGTGTGCGCCCGTGGCTGTGTGGGCCGCAAGGCCGTACTTCTGCGTACCCGCACCGCCCCGACGACCCGCAGCGAAGATCCTGCCGTGGCACGCTCGTAGAGACACAATCCGCGACCACGAACAAGGACAAACACGTGGACCTGTTCGAGTACCAGGCGAGGGACCTCTTCGCCAAGCACGGTGTGCCCGTGCTTGACGGCGATGTCATCGAGACCGCCGCAGACGCTGCCGCCATCGCGGAGCGCTTCGGCGGCCGCGCCGTCGTCAAGGCTCAGGTGAAGGTGGGTGGCCGAGGCAAGGCCGGTGGCGTCAAGCTCGCCGCCGACCCGGCGGACGCCGTCGCCAAGGCCGAGCAGATCCTCGGCATGGACATCAAGGGCCACACCGTCCACAAGGTGATGCTCGCCCAGACCGCCGACATCAAGGACGAGTACTACGTCTCGTTCCTGCTGGACCGCACCAACCGCACCTTCCTGGCCATGGCCAGCGTCGAGGGCGGCGTGGAGATCGAGGTCGTCGCCGAGGAGAACCCCGACGCGCTCGCCAAGATCCCGGTCGACGCCAACGAGGGCTGCACCCCGGAGAAGGCCGCCGAGATCGTCGCCGCGGCGAAGTTCCCGGCCGAGGTCGCCGACCAGGTCGCCGAGGTCCTGCAGAAGCTGTGGAAGGTCTTCATCGCCGAGGACGCCCTCCTCGTCGAGGTCAACCCGCTGATCAAGTCCGGTGACGGCAAGATCATCGCGCTCGACGGCAAGGTCTCCCTGGACGAGAACGCCGAGTTCCGTCAGCCCGAGCACGAGGCGCTGGAGGACAAGGCCGCGGCCAACCCGCTGGAGGCCGCCGCCAAGGCCAAGGGCCTGAACTACGTCAAGCTCGACGGTCAGGTCGGCATCATCGGCAACGGCGCGGGCCTCGTCATGAGCACCCTCGACGTGGTCGCCTACGCCGGTGAGAAGCACGGCGGCGTCAAGCCCGCCAACTTCCTCGACATCGGTGGCGGCGCCTCGGCCGAGGTCATGGCGAACGGCCTGGAGATCATCCTGGGCGACCCCGACGTCAAGTCGGTCTTCGTCAACGTCTTCGGTGGCATCACCGCCTGTGACGCGGTCGCCAACGGCATCGTGCAGGCCCTGGAGCTCCTGAAGAGCAAGGGCGAGAACGTCACCAAGCCGCTGGTCGTCCGCCTGGACGGCAACAACGCGGAGCTGGGTCGCAAGATCCTCGACGACGCCAACCACCCGCTGGTCCAGCGCGTGGACACCATGGACGGTGCGGCTGACCGCGCCGCCGAGCTGGCCAACAAGTAAGGAAGGGGACTTTCACACCATGGCTATCTTCCTTACCAAGGACAGCAAGGTCATCGTTCAGGGCATGACCGGCTCCGAGGGCATGAAGCACACCCGCCGCATGCTCGCCTCCGGCACCCAGATCGTCGGCGGTGTCAACCCGCGCAAGGCCGGCACCACGGTCGACGTCGACGGCACCGAGGTGCCCGTCTTCGGCTCCGTCGCCGAGGCGATGGAGAAGACCGGTGCCGATGTCACCGTCATCTTCGTGCCGCCGAAGTTCACCAAGGACGCCGTCGTCGAGGCCATCGACGCCGAGATCGGCCTGGCCGTCGTCATCACCGAGGGCGTCCCGGTGCACGACACCGCCGCCTTCTGGGCGTACGCCGGTTCGAAGGGCAACAAGACCCGCATCATCGGCCCGAACTGCCCCGGCCTGATCAGCCCCGGACAGTCGAACGCCGGCATCATCCCGGCCGACATCACCAGCTCCGGCAAGATCGGTCTGGTCTCGAAGTCCGGCACCCTGACCTACCAGCTCATGTACGAGCTGCGCGACATCGGCTTCTCCTCGGCCGTGGGCATCGGCGGTGACCCGGTCATCGGCACCACCCACATCGACGCCCTCAAGGCGTTCCAGGAGGACCCGGAGACCGAGATCATCGTCATGATCGGTGAGATCGGTGGCGACGCCGAGGAGCGGGCCGCGGCCTACATCGCCGAGCACGTCACCAAGCCGGTCGTCGGCTACGTCGCGGGCTTCACCGCCCCCGAGGGCAAGACCATGGGCCACGCCGGCGCCATCGTCTCCGGCTCCTCGGGCACCGCCCAGGCGAAGAAGGAGGCCCTCGAGGCCGCCGGTGTCAAGGTCGGCAAGACGCCGTCCGAGACCGCCCGCCTGGCCCGCGAGATCATCGCCGCCACGGCCTGATCCCCATCCTCGCGCAGTGAGCGCCCCCGCCCTTCCCGGGCGGGGGCGCTCACCCGTTTCGCTGCCTCGGCGTTTCAGCGCCTCGGGCCGGTGGTGCAGGGCCGCGGGGACCACATCGGGCAGGCCGCCGGACCCTGCCGCGGAGGCGGGGCCTGGACCCCCGTCGTGGCCGGCAACTCCCAGCGCGTCACCGCCTGCCGGCCCACCACCACGGCCTCCAGGCCCGGCGCCGGGCTGCACCACAGGCTGCTGACGCCGTTCGGCGCCCCGCCCGGCAGCAGCGGCACACCCGGCGGCCCCACGTTCGCGTCCGCGGCCGGTACGCACACCGCGGGGGGCGGCGGGTCCGACGGCTGGAACAGCGCCGCCGGGCGCAGCCCCGCCAGGGTCGCCAGCGTCGCCCCGCCCACCGCCACCGTCAGCAGCGCCGCCGCGCCCGTCCGGCTCGCCGTCCACAGCCGGTGCCGCGCCCGCAGCACCGGCACCGGCGAACGGCGCGGCTCCGGGCAACCCCGTACCGCCGCCCGGTGCAACAGCCCGCTCAGCCCGTCCGCGAACCCCGGCGCCGCCGGATCCGGCCCCACCAGCTCCGGCACCCACTGCGCCAGCGCCGCCCGCGCCGCCCACACCCGCCCCTCGGCCGCCGTTCGGGTCGACTCCACCTCCACCGCGATCGCCGCCGCGGGCAGCCCCAGCCCGTCGTGCAGCACCAGCGCCCGCCGCTGCGGCCGCGGCAGCCGCCGCAGGGCCTTCAGTAGCGCCTTGTCCCGGTCGGTCAGCCGGTCGTGGCCCGGCAGCACCGCCTGCGCCTCGTCCGCCGGCCGCACCTTGCTCCGCCAGTGCGACAGCGACCACGCGTGCGCCCACCGCGGCCCGCCCCGGTGCCACGGCGACAGCGCCGGCTCACACGCCCGCACCCGCACCCAGCCCTCCGGATCCCCCGACCCGACCACGTCGTCCCACTCCCGCCGCGCCTCCCCGAACGCCCGCCGCACACAGTGCACCGCCCGATGGCGGCACGCGGTCAGCAGGAACACCTGCTGCACCAGCCGGGTGTGCGCCTCCGCGTAGAGGTCGTCGAAGCTCGGGACGGGTTCGTCGGAGAGGTCCCGCCTGCTCCCGGCTTCGGTGAGGGCCGTGTCGATGCGCTCCCTGCGGCCGGAGAACGTGGGGGCGCACTGCTGCGGTACGGGCTGCCGCTCCGCGCTCGCACTCCGACCGGTGGCCGCGCCGCCGCGCTTCCGGGCATCGGCGGGGGCGGCCGGCAGGTCACGCCGCGCCGCGGGGCACTGCTCGTCGCGTGCCGCCTCGGCCGGGGCCGTCGGCCTCTGCCGCGGCGAGGTCGGGCCGTCGGTCCCGGCCCGGCCAGGGGCCGCACCGGTGCGCTCGGGGACGGGTGCCGTCGGCAGGTCGCGTCGGGAGGCGGGGGGCGTCGGCGCGTTCCCCTGCGGGGCCGAGGCTCCGGGCTCGGTGGGTGCGGTCGGCAGGCTGTGCCGCGAGGCCGCGCTCTCCGACGCGTTCGCGGCCTGGTCATGGGCCCCGGTGCTGCGCTCCTGGGGCGGCGCCGTCGCCGGGTCGCGCCGTGACGTGAGGTCCCGATCGTCGGCCGCGTTCGAGGTGGGGGCCGTCGGGGTGTTCCGCTGCCCGGCTGCGCTCTGCCTCCCGGTCGCAGTCGGGCCGGGCGAAGCCACTACGCGCCCCGCGCCGGGGCGGCTCACCTCCCCGGCTGAGGGTGCCTCCTGCACCACGTCGCCCGTGGCGGCCGCCCGGCCGCCGTCCCGCCGTTCCTTCGCGGCCGTGGTGACGGTCCGGGCCCCGTGTGCGCGGAGCTCCGGGGCCTCGACCACGGCCCGGGTGCGCGCAGCGCCGGCCGGCCTGGTCGCAGCGGACCCGGCCGCCGTCTCCGAGGTCGCGGCGGATCCACGCTGGCCGCCGTGCTCCGGCCGTGCCTCCGGTGCGGTCGTCCCGGGGCCGCTTCCGCCTTCCTTCCCGCGTTCGGTGCCGAGGACGGGGGAGCGGTGGTGCCGGTCGCTCCCGACGGGTTCGCCGGTTGTCGGGGGCCGGGTCGCGGAGGGGGCGGTCGTCATACCGCCGTGTTCTCCCGAGGCCGTGGGGCCCACTCGCGTGCGGGTGCCGGCGGGGGGTGCGGTTCCGAGGAGGGCGATGGCGGCGGCTTCGGTGGGGCAGCCGAGCTTCCGCAGGGCGCGGTGCAGGTAGCTGCGCGCGGTGGTGGGGGCGACACCGAGGGCGGCGGCGGTGTGGTGGATGTCGTGGCCCGCGGCGAGGTGGGCGAGGGTCTGGGCCTCACGGGGCGTCAGTTGCCGCAGCGGTTCGGGGGCGCGAGTGGGTGGCGTGGTCATCAGACGCTCCGGGCCGGGGCGTGGGCGGCTTGGGGGTAGGGTCTGAAAAGGCGCATAAGCCAATAATCTGGGACACGGCGGCGGTTTGCCGCTTCGCACAGCATGGCGAGTCGCCTTGGCAGCATGAGCCTCATGACACAGCTGATGGGCCGTCCGATCCTGGAAGCGCCGGGCCAATTGGGCGGACACCCCGTGCTGGCCGACCTGTTGGCGGGGGTGCGGACGGCACTGCTCGGACTGGCGGTGGTCACGGTACCGGTGCTCGGGCTCTGGATCGTGACACCGTACGCCGACTCGGGCGCGGCGGGTGTCACCCGGTTGGCGGGTGCGCTCTGGCTGCTGGGGCACGGCGCGCCGGTGCTGCGCGGGGGCGGGGGCGCCCCGCTGACGGTGACTCCGCTGCTGCTCGGCGTCCTGGCGGTGGTGCGGCTGTACCGGGCGGGGGCCGGGGTCGCGGCGCGGCGCGGGCTGCGTTCGCGCTGGGGCGGCCCGCTGGCGCTGTGTGCGGGCTACTGGGCGGTGGCCGCCGGGGTGGCGCTGTACTGCGCGGGTGCCGGGCCGTTCCGCAGCCGGGTGCTGCCGGACCTCCTGGTGGTCGGTCTGCTCGCCGGACTGGCGACGGCTTTCGGCGTCCGCTCGGCGCGGCCCGCACCCGTCACGGTCCTGCCGCTGCTCGACCGCGTCCCTGCGGATTGGCGGCCGACCGGTGGCGCGGTCGCGGTGCGGCGGGCGGCCGGCGCGGCCGGGGCCGGGCTGGTCGCGGCCGGCGGGGTGTTGGTGGCGGTGGCGGCGGCGCTGGACGCGGTGGCCGGCGGCGGGCGCGGGATGGCGCTGCTCAGGGGCGGGCCCGCCACTCTGTTCGGGTTGCTGCTGCTCACCGTGGTGCTGCTGCCGAACGCGGTGCTCTGGGGCGCGGCGTACGCGCTCGGCCCGGGCTTCGAGGTCGGCACCGGGACGCTGGTGTCGCCGGGCGGTACGGAGCTCGGCCCGGTGCCGGAGTTCCCGCTGTTCGCCCTGCTGCCCCAGGAGGGCCCGGGCGGCTGGCGGCTGGCGGTGCTGGTGCTGCCGCTGCTGGCGGGGCTGGTGCCGGCGGTCCTGCTGGGCCGCGCGGCGGCGGGCCGGCGCTCCCTGTACGAGGACGGTGACCCCTGGCGGCCCGCCGCGACGGTGACGGCGGCCCTGGTGGCCGCGCTGCTGCTGGGTGCCGGGGCGGCGGCGCTCGGCTGGTTGTCGGGCGGTGCGCTGGCGGGCGGGCGGATGGCCTGGCTGGGGCCGGTGCCGTGGTGGACGGGCCTGGCGGCGGCGGGCTGGCTGGCGCTGGTCGCCGTCCCGGGCGCCCTGCTGGTACGGCGCCGCGCGCTCGGCCCGAGGGTCGACCGGACCCCGGCGGCCGCCCCGGTCGGGTACGCCCGGCTCGCGGTGCACGCGCGCCGGAGCGCGCTGCGGCTGCGCGCCCGCACGTACGTCCTCGTGCTGGGGCTGTCCGGCCGGGGCCCCGCCGACTGAAGCCGACGGCTACTCCGCGTTCCCGGTGAAGTCCACGTACCACTGCGGCGCGTAGCGGTCGCAGTTCTCGGCCCCGACGTTGGTCAGCGAGTCCCGGACGCAGGTCGCGTAGTCCTGGTAGTAGACCCCGAGCCCGATCACCAGGCCGACCATGGCGACGGTCATCGCCCCGGTCAGGATCCCGGCCAGCGCGGCCGGGGTGAGCGGGTTCGGCGTCGGCACCCCGGGGGCGGCAGCGGCCTGGGCGCCATCGGCCTGGCCCGTCGGCTGCTTGGCCCGCAGCGCGCTGACGCCCCAGTAGATCCCGAGCGCCCCGACCAGCAGCGCGATCCAGTGGAACTCCGCGAACAGGCAGACGAGCGCGAACGGCCCGGCCAGTGCGGCGTTGCGGGCCCGGCGGTGGGCCGGGTTGGTCGGGTCGAGCCGGGGCGGCTGCGGCGCCGGAGGACGCTGGCCGGGGCGGCCGTCGCCGATGCCCTGGCCCCACGGCGGCGGGAGCTGCGGGCGGTCGCCGCCGCCCTGGCCGCCGTTGCCCTCCTGGCCCTGGCCGGGCCAGGAGCCGCGCGGCTGCCACGGCTGGTCCGGGGCGTCCGCCGGCGGCGGCGCGAAGGGGTTGTGCTCGCCGTTGTCGTCGCCGCTGCTCATGGGTTCAGCCATTCCTTCTCGGTCGGGGCTCGTTCGGGGGTCTCGCGTCGGAGCGGTCTTCCGCGCCCCCAATGATCCCGCAGCCGTTCGGGGGCCCGCCGGGGGCCCGTACCCCGAGCCGGGGCGGGCACGCGCAACTCCGGTGTGCCACCTGAGGAGATCCCCGTCTCAACTACGCGCGTAGCGCCGCCGGGAGGGTGCGAAGGCCGTCCGACCAGCCGTTATCGTGGTGACGGTCAGCAGCTCACATAGGTTCCCCGGGGCCCGCGTCGCGGCGGGTTCTCCTGGTGTTCCCCTTCGCTCGACCTGCCGTTCGTAGTGGCCCCACCGCCGGTGGACGTACCAGCGGACGGCGCCCGACCTACGGAGAATCGCGCAGTGGCCGCCGCCCCCGCCCAGCTCTTCCCGCCCCGAACACCCGGACCGGCCCGCCTGGTGGTGCTGGTCTCCGGCTCCGGCACCAATCTGCAGGCGCTGATCGACGCCGTCGCCGACCCGGCCTACGGCGCGGAGATCATCGCGGTGGGCGCGGACCGGGACGGGATCGTCGGCCTGGAGCGGGCCGAGAAGGCTGGCCTGCCGACCTTCGTCCACCGGGTGAAGGACTTCCCGGACCGCGCGGACTGGGACCGCGCGCTGACCGCCTCCGTCGCCGCCCACCAGCCGGACCTGGTGGTCACGGCGGGCTTCATGAAGATCCTCGGCCCCGAGTTCATCGCGGCCTTCGGTGGGCGGATCGTCAACACCCACCCTGCACTGCTGCCCTCCTTCCCCGGCGCCCACGGCGTCACCGACGCGCTCGCGCACGGGGTGAAGGTCACCGGCTGCACCGTCCACCTGGTCGACGCCGGGGTGGACACCGGGCCGATCATCGCGCAGGGCGTCGTCGAGGTCGTCGACGCCGACCACGCCGATGGCGGCGAAGCGCTGCACGAGCGCATCAAGACTGTCGAGCGCAAGCTGCTCGTCGACGTCGTGGGCCGGCTGGCCCGCGAGGGCCACCGCATCGAGGACCGAAAGGTATGGATCCCGGCACATGAGTGAGCGGAGCGAACGAATCATCGAGAAGGGTGCCTGGCGCGCAGCGCCCGCCGAGCGCAGCGAGGTGGGAGCATGAACGCCGGCTCCACCACCGCGCCCGTTTCGGAGAACGTCCGTCCGATCCGTCGCGCGCTGATCAGCGTGTACGACAAGACCGGTCTGGAGGAGCTGGCCCGGGGCCTGCACGCCGCCGGGGTCGCCATCGTCTCCACCGGCTCCACCGCCGGCCGGATCGCCGCCGCCGGGGTCCCGGTGACCGAGGTCTCCGAGCTGACCGGCTTCCCGGAGTGCCTGGACGGGCGCGTGAAGACGCTGCACCCCCGCGTGCACGCTGGCGTGCTCGCCGACCTGCGCCTGGAGTCGCACCGCGCCCAGCTGGCCGAGCTGGGCGTCGAGCCCTTCGACCTGGTCGTGGTGAACCTCTACCCGTTCAAGGCGACCGTCGCCTCGGGCGCCACCCCGGACGAGTGCGTCGAGCAGATCGACATCGGCGGCCCGAGCATGGTCCGCGCCGCCGCCAAGAACCACCCGTCGGTGGCCGTGGTGGTCGACCCGGCCCGCTACGACGACGTGCTGACGGCCGTTCAGGAGGGCGGCTTCGACCTGGCCACCCGCAAGCGCCTGGCCGGTGCCGCCTTCGCCCACACCGCCGCGTACGACGTGGCCGTCGCCTCCTGGTTCGAGGCCGGCTACGCGCCGAGCGACGAGCGTTTCCCCGAGTTCCTGGGCTCCACCTGGGAGCGGCAGAGCGTGCTGCGCTACGGCGAGAACCCGCACCAGGGCGCCGCGCTGTACAGCGACGGCACGGGCGGCCTGGCCGGCGCGCAGCAGTTGCACGGCAAGGAGATGTCGTACAACAACTACGTCGACACCGACGCCGCCCGCCGCGCCGCGTACGACCACGCCGAGCCGGCCGTCGCGATCATCAAGCACGCCAACCCGTGCGGCATCGCGACCGGCGCCGACGTCGTCGAGGCGCACCGCAAGGCGCACGAGTGCGACCCGGTCTCCGCGTACGGCGGCGTGATCGCGGTCAACCGCCCGGTCACCGTCGAGCTGGCCGAGCAGATCGCCCCGATCTTCACCGAGGTCGTCGTGGCCCCCGGCTACGAGGAGGGCGCCGTCGAGGTGCTGGCCCGCAAGAAGAACCTGCGGGTGCTCGTCGCTCCCGAGGCGCCGGCCAACCGCCAGGAGGTCCGCCCGGTCTCCGGCGGCGTGCTGCTCCAGGACGCCGACCGGGTGCAGGCCGAGGGCGACGACCCGGCGAACTGGACGCTGGCGACCGGCGAGGCGCTCTCCGAGGCCGAGCTGGCCGAGCTGGCCTTCGCCTGGCGGGCCTGCCGGGCCGTCAAGTCCAACGCGATCCTGCTGGCCAAGGACGGCGCCTCGGTCGGCGTCGGCATGGGCCAGGTCAACCGGGTCGACTCCTGCAAGCTCGCGGTCGAGCGGGCCGGCGAGCGGGCCAAGGGCTCGTACGCGGCGTCGGACGCCTTCTTCCCGTTCCCGGACGGCCCGGAGATCCTGATCGCCGCGGGCGTCAAGGCGATCGTCCAGCCGGGCGGTTCGATCCGCGACGAGCAGGTCATCGAGGCGGCCGCCAAGGCGGGCGTGACGATGTACTTCACCGGCGCGCGCCACTTCTTCCACTGAGCCGCCGACGGCTGACGGTACGACAGAGCGGCCCGGCCCCCGATGGAGGGAGCCGGGCCGCTCTGTCCGTGCTGGTGCCGGCCGGTCAGTAGCGCGGCCGGTTGAACCAGGCAATGCCGTCCTGGGTGCACATGGCGACGATCCAGATGACGGAGATCGCGATCCACAGCCCGCCGATGACCATGCCGTACCCGGCGCCCGCGCCCACCGTGGAGGCCCCGGTGATAGCGCTGATCAGCACCCCGATACCGAGCAGCACGGCGATCGAGCCGTACACGATGGTGGTGATCCTGGTGGCGTTGCCGCCACGGCCGAACTTCACCCCGAGCGTGATGGAGAGCACCGAGGCGAGCAGATAGACGATCCCGAGGACCAGGCCGATGCCCGCCGCCATGTTGCCGAAGACCGCGGCGTCGCTGGACGCGCTGTGCTTGTCGGCGTTGTTCTTGGCACCCGCGGCCACGAGCAGCAGGAAACCCGTGATGAGGACCTGCGTACCGCCCACGACGAACAGCAGCACCCGGGCGGTCATCACCAGGCCCGGCATGGACTGCGGCACGTTCGGCGGGTAGCCGTAGCCGTAGCCCGGGGCCTGCTGCGGGTAGCCGTAGCCCAGGCTGGCCTGCGGGGCCTGCTGCGGGTAGCCGTAGCCGGGCGCGGCCGGCTGCTGGCCGTACGGGTTGTTCGGGTCGGGCGGGTAACTCATGGATGCCTCCGGGCAGTTGCGGGGACAGGGCGGCGGAGGACCGGTTGCGGCCGGTGAGTCGGCCTGTCACCGGGGCCGGGTCACGGCATCAGTACCGCGGCCGGTTGAACCAGTTGACGCCGTCCTGGACGCACATGGCGGTGATCCAGATGACGCTGATCGCCAGCCACAGGAAGGCCATCACCAGGCCCACGGCCGTGCCGGCGCTGATGGCGGCCAGCAGGATCAGCAGGCCGACCAGGCCGCCGAGCGCGCCGTACACGATGGTGGTGACCCGGACGGAGTTGCCGCCCTTGCCGAACTTGGCGCCGAGCGTGATGGAGAGCGCGGCGAACAGTCCGAACAGGACGGCGACCACGATCACGACGGCGGCGGCGGCGTCGCCCATCGCGGTGAACGGGTTGTCGCTGGTCGTGTGCTTGATGCTGTTGGTGGCGTCCTTGGCGGCAGCCCCGATGATCAGGTAGATGATCGCGAGGATCGTCTGAACGCCGCCCACGATGAACAGCAGCACCCGGGCGGTCATCACCAGGCCCGGCATGGACTGCGGCACGGCCGGCGCGTAGCCGTAGCCCGGAGCGACCGGCGGGGCCTGCTGCGGGTAGCCGTAGCCCGGGGCGACCGGCGGCGGGGCCTGCTGGGGGTAGCCGTAGCCGGGAGCGGCCGGCGGCTGGCCGTACGGGTTGTTCGGGTCGGGCGGGTAACTCATGGATGCCTCCGGGCAGTTACGGGACGCGGGGACGGGACGGCGGAGGACCCGGTTGCGGCCGGCGAGTCGGGTCGGCGACAGAACGGGACGGTAGCGGGGCACAGTGACAGCCCGGCGGCGGTGACGGGCGCGGCCGGCTCAGCAGTGTGATGAGGAACGGGCGAGCAAGGGCCGGGACGGGCACGGCACGGCGAGGACGGCGCCGCGATGGTCGGGCTGCTCGGTCTGCTGTGGTCGGATCACTGGCTCTTTCCCCCGGATACGCCCCGCCGCGGGATCCGTCGGCCCGTCACCGGGCCGGGTCGCGGCAGGGAATGCCCGCATATCGTCAACCGGACGGCAGTACCGTGTCCAGCCGGTTCCGGGTGCCGGGCCAAGACTGTGGCGCAACCGCAATGTGGTGCGGACGTTCCGTGCCCGTCCGGTCGGCGGAGCGGCCCCGGTACGGACGCCGGTCGCGATCCGGGAGAATGGGGTCATGACTGCCCAGATTCTCGATGGCAAGGCCACCGCGGCCGCGATCAAGTCCGAACTCGCCGCCCGCGTGGCGGCCCTCAAGGCGAAGGGCGTCACGCCCGGCCTCGGCACCGTCCTGGTCGGCGACGACCCGGGCAGCCGCTGGTACGTCAACGGGAAGCACAAGGACTGCGCCGAGGTCGGCATCGCCTCGATCCAGCGCGAGCTGCCCGCCACCGCCACCCAGGAGGACGTCGAGAACGTCGTCCGCGAGCTCAACGCCGACCCTTCCTGCACCGGCTACATCGTCCAGCTGCCGCTGCCCAAGGGCCTGGACCAGAACCCGGTCCTGGAGCTGATGGACCCGGACAAGGACGCCGACGGCCTGCACCCGACCTCGCTGGGCCGGCTCGCCCTGGGCATCGACGGCCCGCTGCCGTGCACCCCGCTGGGCATCGTCGAGCTGCTGCGCCGCCACGACGTCGAGATCAACGGCGCCGAGGTGGTCGTGGTCGGCCGCGGCATCACCGTCGGCCGCTCGATCGGCCTGCTGCTGACCCGCCGCAGCGAGAACGCCACCGTGACCCTGTGCCACACCGGCACCCGCGACCTCAGCGCCCACCTGCGCAAGGCCGACATCATCGTGGCCGCCGCCGGTGTCCCGCACCTGGTCAAGCCGGAGGACGTCAAGCCGGGCGCGGCGGTGCTGGACGTGGGCGTCAGCCGCAGCGAGGGCAAGATCGTCGGCGACGTCCACCCGGGCGTGGCCGAGGTGGCCGGCTGGATCTCCCCGAACCCCGGCGGCGTGGGCCCGATGACCCGCGCGATGCTGCTCAACAACATCGTCGAGGCGGCCGAGCGCCGCGCCGGCGTCTGACCCCCGAGGGACGGCGAGCATGACTGAACCGCGACCGGCGCGGACCCGGCGCAGGCCGGTCAAGACCACCGGTACCCTGCCGCCCGAGGGCGCGGCCCCGGCCCTCGGGCGCGACCACGCCCTGCCGGTCCGGCAGTGGCCGATAACGCTGGTCCTGTCGGTGGTCGGTGCCGGCCTCGCGGTCACCTGGTTCGCCGACTTCAAGGACGGCTTCAAGTACGGGCTGCTGATCCTCGGCGCCGGGGTGCTGCTCGGCGCGGTGCTGCGGCTGGTGCTGCCCGAGGTCGGGATGCTGGCGGTGCGCAGCCGCTTCACCGACGTGATCGTGCTGACCTTCCTGGGCGCCTCGATCGTGCTGCTGACCCTGGTGGCGCAGCCGAACCCGTGGTTGGAGTTCCCGCTGCTCGACAACATCGGCCAGTTGATCGGTCGGCCCAAGCACTGAGGCCCACTCGCGAACGCGGCCCCCGCCCGGAGACTCCGGCCGGGGGCCGCGGTGCGTCCGTGGCGCGTCAGCCGCGCCTGCTGTGACGCATCAGCCACGCCCGCACACGCGGCGTACGCTTCCCTTTGCGATAACCTGACGCCGGTCTCTCGATGTCGAGAGATCATCCCTGGCTCCAGTGCCGGTGTGCCTGGGGCACCTGGCGATTTGCTGGAGAAGGTAGAAATGACCCGCACCCCCGTCAACGTCACCATCACCGGCGCGGCCGGCCAGATCGGCTACGCGCTGCTCTTCCGCATCGCCTCGGGCCACCTGCTCGGTGCCGACGTGCCGGTGAACCTCCGCCTCCTGGAGATCCCGCAGGGCCTCAAGGCCGCCGAGGGCACCGCCATGGAGCTCGTCGACTGCGCCTTCCCGCTGCTGCGCGACATCAAGATCACCGACAACCCGAACGAGGCCTTCGACGGCGCCAACGTCGCGCTGCTGGTCGGCGCCCGTCCGCGCACCGCCGGCATGGAGCGCGGCGACCTGCTGCAGGCCAACGGCGGCATCTTCGGCCCGCAGGGCAAGGCCATCAACGACCACGCCGCGGACGACATCAAGGTCCTGGTCGTCGGCAACCCGGCCAACACCAACGCCCTGATCGCCCAGCGCAACGCCCCGGACGTCCCGGCCGAGCGCTTCACCGCGATGACCCGCCTGGACCACAACCGCGCGGTCGGCCAGCTGTCCGCCAAGACCGGCGCCCTGGTCTCCGACATCAAGCGCGTCACCATCTGGGGCAACCACTCCGCCACCCAGTACCCGGACATCTTCCAGGCCGAGGTCGCCGGCAAGCCGGCCTTCGAGGCCGTCGGCAGCGACCTGGCCTGGCTGGAGAACGACTTCATCCCGACCGTCGCCAAGCGTGGCGCCGCCATCATCGACGCCCGCGGCGCCTCCTCGGCCGCCTCGGCCGCCAACGCCGCCATCGACCACGTGTACACCTGGGTCAACGGCACCGCCGAGGGTGACTGGACCTCCATGGGCGTCGTCTCCGACGGCTCCTACGACGTCCCGGCCGGCCTGATCTCCTCCTTCCCGGTCACCACCAAGGACGGCAAGTTCGAGATCGTCCAGGGCCTGGAGATCTCCGACTTCTCCCGCGCCCGCATCGACGCCTCGGTCAAGGAGCTGACCGAGGAGCGCGACGCGGTCCAGGAGCTGGGCCTCATCTGAGTCCCGCCCGCACGGTCCGTCCGGACGGCCCGCCGTCTCCCGAAACCGGGGGGCGGCGGGCCGCCGCCGTGTTCGGGACCCCGTACACACCGGCCACCTACACTGGCCCGCTGTGAACGAAACCCTCGGGGACGCCGCGCTCGTCCTCGTCTTCATCCTGCTGGGCGGGCTGTTCAACGTCGCCGAGATCTCGCTGATCTCGCTGCGCGAGGGCCAGATCCGGACGCTGGAGGCGCACGGCACCCGGCGCTCGGCCCGGGCCGCGCACCTGGCGGCCGACCCCAACCGCTTCCTGGCCGCCGTCCAGGTCGGGGTGACCTGCATGGGCTTCCTGTCCGCCGCCTTCGGCGCGGACACCCTGGCCGGCAAGGTCGCCCCGCTGTTCGTCGACGCCGGGCTGTCCCAGGGGGTGGCCGACGCGCTCGCCCTGGTCGGCCTCACCCTGGTGATCAGTTACGTCTCGCTGGTGCTCGGCGAGCTCACCCCCAAGCGGATCGGCCTGCAGCGCGCCGAGTCCATCGCGCTGGTCGCAGCCCCCGTGGTGGACGTGATGTCGGTGGTGCTGCGGCCGGTGATCTGGCTGCTCGGCCACTCCACCAATCTGATGGTCCGCCTGCTCGGGGGCGACCCGGCGGCCGGGCGCGGCTCGATGAGCTCCGAGGAACTGCGCGGCCTGGTCGCCGCCAACACCGAACTGGGCAGCGACGAACGGGCGTTGATCGCCGATGTGTTCGCCGCCGGGGAGCGTCAGCTGCGCGAGGTGATGGTCCCGCGCACCGAGGTGACCTTCCTGGACGCCGAGCGCCCGCTGGCCGCCGTACGGCACCAGGCCGAGACCTCGCCGCACTCCCGCTACCCGGTGGTCGAGGGCAGTGCCGACGTCGTGGTCGGCTTCGTCCACGTCCGCGACCTGTACGGCGCCCGTGGCGAGCAGGCCGCCAAGGTCCGCGACCTGGCCCGCCCGGTCAAGCTGCTGCCCGGCACCAAGCTGGTGCTGGAGGCGATGGGCGAGATGCGCCGGGAGGGCCACCACCTGGCCATCGTGGTGGACGAGTACGGCGGCACCGCCGGGATCGTCACCCTGGAGGACCTGGTCGAGGAGGTGATCGGCGAGATCCGGGACGAGTACGACCGGCCGGAGACCACCACCACCCGCCGGCTGGCCGGCGGCGGCATGGAACTGGACGGCCTGCTCAACCTGGGTGACTTCGAGGAGGAGACCGGCGTGTCCCTCCCCGAGGGCCCGTACGAGACGGTGGCCGGCTGCCTGGTCGCCTCGCTGGGCCGGTTGCCCAGGGACGGTGACCAGGCCCGCATCCCGCTCGACGGCGGGGGAGCGGTGCTGCTGACGGTGGCGAAGGTGGAGGGCCGGCGGATCGCCCGGGTGAGGGTGAGTGCCGTCACACCGGCCGAACCTCCGGGGGCGGACGTTTCCTGAGCGACCGGTGGAACTGGAACAATGGCCCGCATGGTCAACGCAGCGGTCACTGGTCCGGTCAAGGACCGTCCCCGGGTGCTCTCCGGCATCCAGCCCACCTCCGGCTCGTTCCACCTCGGCAACTACCTGGGCGCGGTGCGTCAGTGGGTCGACCTGCAGAAGGAGAACGACGCCTTCTACATGGTCGTCGACCTGCACGCGATCACCGTGCCGCAGGACCCGGCGACTCTGCGCCAGAACACCCGGATCTCCGCCGCCCAGCTGCTCGGCGCCGGCCTGGACCCGGAGCACTGCACCCTGTTCGTCCAGTCGCACGTGCCCGAGCACGCGCAGCTCGCCTGGGTGATGAACTGCCTCACCGGCTTCGGCGAGGCCTCCCGGATGACCCAGTTCAAGGACAAGTCCTCCCGGTACGGCGCCGACAGCACCACCGTCGGCCTGTTCACCTACCCGATCCTGCAGATCGCGGACATCCTGCTCTACCAGGCGGACGCCGTCCCGGTCGGCGAGGACCAGCGCCAGCACGTGGAGATCACCCGCGACATCGCGGAGCGCTTCAACTCGCGCTACAGCCCGACGTTCACGATCCCCAAGCCGTACATCCTCAAGGAGACGGCGAAGATCATGGACCTCCAGGACCCGGGCATCAAGATGAGCAAGTCGGCCTCCTCGCCCAAGGGCCTGGTCAGCCTGCTGGACGACCCGAAGGTCAGCGCCAAGAAGTTCAAGAGCGCCGTGACCGACACCGGCACCGTCGTCTCCTACGACGAGGAGCAGAAGCCGGGCGTCTCCAACCTGCTGAGCATCCACTCCGCGCTCAGCGGCCAGTCGGTCGAGCAGTTGGTCGCGCACTTCGAGGGCAAGATGTACGGCGCCCTGAAGACCGAGCTGGCCGAGCTGTTCACCGAGTGGGTCGCCCCCTTCCAGGAGCGCACCAGCACCTTCCTGGACGACCCGGCCGAGCTGGACCGGGTGCTGGCGGTCGGTGCCGGGAAGGCCCGCGCGGTGGCCTCCGAGACGCTGGCGACGGTGTACGACCGGATCGGCTTCCTCCCGGCCGCCAAGCGGTGACTCCCCTCACGCACCTGCCCGATGGGGGCGACCTTCCGGAGGTCGTCACCATCGGCGTGTCCGTGAGCGTCCCGGATCCGTACGGGGCGCGGATCCAGGACGCCCGGGCGGGGCACGGAGATCCGCAGGCCCGTTCGATACCGACGCACGTCACCCTGCTGCCGCCGACCGAGGTGCCGGCCGAGCTGCTGCCGAAGATCGAGGAGCACCTCGCCACGGTGGCGGCCGCGCACCGGCCGTTCCGGATGCTGCTGCGCGGCGGCGGCACCTTCCGCCCGGTCTCCCCGGTGGTGTTCGTCCGGGTCGAGGAGGGCGCGCAGGAGTGCCGACTGCTGGAGGCGGATGTCCGCTCCGGCCCGCTGGCCCGTGAGCTGGCCTTCCCGTACCACCCGCACGTGACGGTCGCGCACGGACTGCCGGACGACGTGCTGGACCAGGCGTACGAGCAGGCGCGCGGCTTCCGGGCGTCCTTCACCGTCCCGGGCTTCTCGCTCTCCCGCTTCGACGCGGACGAGGTCTGGCGGCCCTGGCGGGGCTACTCCTTCTCCTGAGCCGGCCTTCCTTCGGGCTGGTTTCCGTCTACCCGTGCGTCTGAAGACCCTGCGCCCGTGGAACCGCGCACCGCCCTGTCGGCGTCGCGCGCACGGGGGCAGGGCAGCGAACCATCCGTCGGCCGTGCCATCGGGCCGGAGCGCCCTCGTCGGCCAGACCCTCGACGACCAGCGCCGAGGACCTCGGAACGGTACGCGCGCAAGCTGTTCACACGTCACGTCATCCGTGCCGGTCGCTCTTCGTTACCGCTGATTGTTGCGGCAGGGGAGAAATCGCGACCGGGCCCTTTTTCATTTGCGAGTCACGTCACGTTCCAGTCGGTCGCTTTATTCGACTTCATCTGAATTGATCCCCGTTGCGACGCGCGACAGACTCCTTTCTTCTCATCGTTTTCTGATGATCTATTGACGCCGCTTTGCCTTCCTGTGGCGATCCGCTCCGCACTCTGCCCAGCCTTGCCCGTCACGCCTCTGTGCCGCCACCCGGCGCTCGCGGCGTGATCAGCCCATGACCATCACCGCCTTCCTGAAGGCGTACTTCCCCGTCCCCTCGTCCTTCGAGTAGGCCGACGCGAAAGGGGCGCCTGCTCGGCTGCCTCCGGAAGCGCCGAGGCGCCCGGCGCGAACCGCGCCGGGCGCCTCGGAGGATGCCTGTGACTACTCCTTGCGGAGCATCGCGTCGACCACCCGGGCGGAGGCCTTGCCGTCGTCCAGGTCGCAGTACGCCTCACGGAACGCGGCCGCCTTGTCGGCGTACTCGGCCGCGACCTCGTCCACCCGGCCGAGCGCGGCGACCAGCTCCTCGGAGGTGGCCAGCAGCGGACCGGGCGCCTCGGCCTCGAAGTCCAGGCTGAAGCCGCGCAGGTTGTCCCGGTAGTGCTCCAGGTCGTGGGTGAAGAAGAGCATCGGCTTGCCGGTGGTGGCGAAGTCGAACACGCTCGCCGAGTAGTCGGTCACCAGCACGTCGGCGATCAGCAGCAGTTCCGCCATGTCGGGGTAGCTGCCCACGTCCCAGATGTAGCCGTTGCCGGCGCCCGGGATCTGGCCGCACATCATGTTGTGCCGGCGCACCAGCAGCACCTGGTCGTCACCGAGCGCGGCCCTGGCCGCCGCCAGGTCGATCCGCAGGTCGATCTGGTAGCCGCCGTTCGGCCGGCGCCGGTCCTCGCGCCAGGTCGGCGCGTACAGCACGACCTGCTTGCCCTCGGGCAGGCCGAGCCGTTCGCGAACCTGTTCGGCCGTCTTCTCCCGGTCGGCCGCGAACAGAAGGTCATTCCGGGGCGAACCGCTTTCCAGGATCTCGCCCTTGAAATCGAACGCGCGCTTCAGCACCGGCGCCGACCAGCTGTTGCCGGCCACCAGCAGGCTCCAGTTCGGAATCTCGCGGATCAGGCCCTTGAGGTAGTTGGAGTCGGTGAACCAGACCTTCTCGAAGTCGAAGCCGACCTGCTTCAGCGGGGTGCCCTGCCAGGTCTGCAGGACCACCTGGCCGGGGCGGCGGACGAAGAAGTCGGGCAGGTGGGTGCCGGTGACGATGTACTTGGCGGTCGCCAGCGCCTCGAACCACTCCGGGCTCCAGAGCCGGATCGGGGTCGCCGACTGCGGCAGGTCGGCCTGCAGGTCGTCGCTGCCCCACAGGTGCTCCAGCGGCAGGCCGCGGCGGACCAGCTCCTGGTGGATCGCCTTCGGCGAGTCCGCGTACACGCTGCCGTGCCCGGCGTTGTACAGCACCGTGTCGCGAACCGGCAGCTGGCGGGCGGTCGGGTAGTGGTCCGTGCGCAGCAGGCGCTGGCGGTAGCCAGCCCGCTCCTCGGGCAGCAGCGCCGCGTGCGACTCCAGCGACAGGCCGTCGTGGTAGCGGCGTTCCAGCCCGATCCGCTTGCCGCGGGACTCCACCTCCAGCGGCAGTGCGGCGAAGCAGCCCGGGGTGACCAGCGCCGAGGAGTCCGGCAGGTCGGCCACCGGCACGCCGACCGGGCGGAAGAAGACGCTCCAGGTACCGGCGGCGAGCGGCACCCGCCCGGCGAAGGAGGCGGTCGGCACGGCGGGCAGCGCCGTGCGGAACCGGCCGTCCGAGATCTCCACCGGGTAGACGTGCTCCTCCTCGCGCCAGTGGTGCCGGACCACCAGCTCCCAGCGGTGGGCGCCGGGCAGCGGGAAGGAACCGCTGAGCAGGAAGCCGTCGGCGCCGCGCGAGGCCACCTCGTCCACCAGCGGCTGCAGCAGCTGGTCGCAGAACTGCAGGTGGCCGCCCGGGGAGGGCTTGGAGTAGAGGGCCCGGCGCGGCTCGCCCGAGGACTGCGGGTCCAGCGGCAGGTGCAGCTGCTCAGGCGCGTTGCGGTCGTCCCAGGCCAGCCGGACGGTGCTGCCGTCGGCCAGCAGCAGTGCGGCGTCCCAGCGGTCGCGGCTGCGCTCGGCGGCCACCGGGTCCAGCTCGGCCCAGGCCTCGCGGACGGCGGTCAGCTCCGCGACCGGGAAGGAAGCCGTGAACGGCTGCAGCGCGCCGACCGGCGCGCTCAGCTCCAGCGGGAAGGACAGCTCGCGGTCGGACTCGAGGTGGGTGAGCTGCAGCCGGGCCCCGGCGAAGCTCACCCCGGAGCGGGCGGCGCCGGAGACCTCCACCCGGCCGCCGTGCGCGGCCAGGCCGGTCACCCGGGCCTTGACGTTCTCCACGTGCAGGTAGACGAAGTTCTCCCGGACCCACGGCACGATCCGCACGTCCGGCTCGACCCAGTGCGCCGGGATGTACTCCGCGGTGTCGCTCCAGCCGGCCGAGACCCGGCCCTTGTACACCCCGCCCTTGCCCGCGCCGGCCACCAGGACGCGCCAGTGGCCGTCCTTCCACTGGCCGCGGTGCTTGAGCTTCTTCGGGTCCAGGGAGACGGTGAAGCCGGACCAGTCGCAGCTGTACAGGTCGTGGCTGCAGCTCGCGGTGGCCTCGGGGCTGTACTGGGTCTTCATCGGCACCGCGATGACCCGGCGGCCCTTGGCTTCGCGCAGCACCAGCGTGCGGACCATGTCGTGCTTGGTCGCCGCGCCCAGCTGCTCCGGGTACGCGTGCCCGGTCAGCCGCAGCTTCCCGCCCACCCAGGCGCTCTCGTACAGCCGGCTGCGCATGACCAGCGAATTGTCCAGCTTGAGCACGCCGGCCGGCACGCTCTTGCGCCCGCCGCGCAGGAACGGGTAGTCGGCGTACGGGCGCAGCAGACCGCGGGCCTGGACACCGCCGTTGCTCTCGCCCTCGTACTTGATCTGCTCGACGAACTCGTCGATCCGGCCCTGCAGGGTCAGGTGGTACTTCAGCCGCAGCGGCGCGCGCAGCTTGCGGACCTGCTCGGGGCCGATCGCCCGGAGCAGCCGGCCGACGTGCTGGATGTAGGCGTCCCGGTACTCCTTGTCGCCGTCCACGACGGACCAGAAGAACATCGGGATCTCCTCGACGAGGGTGTTCTCGTCGTAGGAGCGCAGGTACTGGGCGAAGCGCGGACCGGTCTGCTTCTTCAGCCAGCCGCGGACCAGCTCGACCGAGGCGACGCGGTCGACCAGGCCCTTGGGGTTGGTGCGCATCTGCGTGATCGACATCTCGCCGACCTCGCGCTCGCGCCAGTGGTAGATCGGCTCGGAGAGCACGTCCACGCTCTTGGCCAGGTAGTGGTGCGGGACGCTGACCGGCGCGTCCTCGTACAGGATTCCCTCGGGGTAGAGCAGCCCGGCCGCGTCGAAGAACGAGCGGCGGTACACCTTGTTCCACGCGGTGCGGTCGGTGACCAGCGCCGGGATCTCGGTGATGTGGGTCTTGAGCTTGGTCGCCTTGAACGGCTTCACGTGCCCGCCGGACTGGTAGTAGCCCACCGCGCGGAAGCGCAGCACGTTGCCGGTGCAGAAGTCCGAGCCGGTCTCGTCCAGCGTGTTGATCATCAGCTCGTACGCGCTGGGCGGCATCGAGTCGTCGCTGTCCACGAAGCACAGGAACTCGGCGTCCGGGTCGATGTGCCGGATGCCGGTGTTGCGGGCCGCGCCGAGGCCCTTGTTCACCTGGCGGACCAGCCGGAACCGGGAGTCCTTGGCCGCGTACGCCTCGGCGAGGGCCGCGCTGTCGTCCTTCGAACCGTCGTCGACCATGACGCACTCGAAGTCCGTGAAGGTCTGGGCGGCGATCGAGTCGAGGCATTCGACGAGATAGCGCTCGACGTTGTAGATCGGAACGACGATGGAGAGGCGGGGAGCCATCGGCTACGCAGGCCTTTCTCGGGAGGAGCGTGGCAGCCCGGTGGGGGCCTGGCCGCACATCGAATCGGTGCGTACGTGCGCCCCGATCCTACCTCCGGGCTCGGGGCCCCTCCCCGGGCCACTACGCTGGGCCCCGTGCCCCGCTTCAGCCTGATCGTCCCCGTGTACCAGGTCCAGGACTACCTCGCCGAGTGCCTCGACTCGGTCCTCGGCCAGGACGGCCCCGATGTCGAACTGATCGCGGTGGACGACCGCTCCCCGGACGGCTGCGGCGCCATGCTGGACGAGGCGGCCGCCGCCGACCCCCGGGTGCGGGTGCTGCACCTGCCGGAGAACGTCGGCCTCGGCCGGGCCCGCAACGCCGGCCTGGAGGTCGCCACCGGCGACTACGTGGTCTTCCTCGACAGCGACGACACCCTCACCCCCGGCCTGCTGAAGGCCGTCGACGACCGGCTCGCCGCCACCGGGGACCCGGACGTCCTGGTCTACGACTACGCCCGCACCTACGCCGACGGCCGGATCACCCGGGCCGCCTCCGGCCACGTCTTCGGCGCCGCCTCCCCGGACGTCTTCGACCTCGCCGCCCGCCCCGACCTGCTCGACCTGCTCCAGGTCGTCTGGAACAAGGCCTACCGCCGCGCCTTCATCGCCGAGCAGCAGCTGGTCTTCCCGGCCGGCTACTACGAGGACACCCCCTGGACGTACCCGGCGCTGCTCGCAGCCGCCAGCATCACCCTGCTCGACCGGGTCGGCGTGCACTACCGCCAGCGCCAGGAGGGCGGCAACATCCTGGCCACCGCCAGCCGCAAGCACTTCGACGTGTTCGCCCAGTACGACCTGGTCTTCGCCTTCCTCGACCGCCGCCCCGACCTGGACCGCTGGCGCCCGGTCGTCTACGGCAAGATGCTGCACCACCTCAACACCGTGGTCGCCAAGCCCGGCCGGGTCCCGGCCGGCGACCGCCGCGAGTACTTCCGCCGCGCCGCCGCGCACTGCGCCCGGCTGCGCCCGGCCGGCTACCGCCCGCCGGCCGGCGTGGACGGCGTGCGCACCGAACTGCTCAGCCAGGGCCGCTACGGCGCCTACCAGGCCGTCCGCGCCCTCGCCAAGGCCCGCCGACTCGTCAAGCGCTAGGACCTGTGCCTGACGGCCGTTCGGGGGACGGGCCGGTATAACCGGTCGGGTGGAATTCCTGACCCGCCTTCCGGTCATCGGCCCCCTGGCGACCCGGGTGCTGCGCAGCCGCCCGTACCGGGTGTACGAGTACTTCGCCGCCGCCCGCGGCAACCGGCTGGCCGGGGCCGTCACCTTCTTCGGATTCCTCGCCCTCTTCCCGCTGCTCACGGTGGGCCTGGCGATCGCCGTCGCGACGCTCGACGACAGCCAGGTGGACGCCTTGCAGAAGCGCATCTCCGAGCAGCTGCCCGGCATCTCGGACGCGCTCGACCTGCCGTCCCTGGTGGCCAACGCGGGCACGGTCGGACTGGTCAGCGGTGCGCTGCTGCTGATCTCCGGCCTCGGCTGGGTGGACACCATGCGCACCTCGATCCGGGACCTGTGGCAGCTGCCCGAGGAGAAGGGCAACCCGGTGCTGCGCAAGGCGCGGGACGTCGCGGTACTGGGCGGCCTCGGCCTAGTGTCGCTGTTCTCGCTGGCCGCCTCTGCCGCCGGGACGACGCTCGCCGGGCGGATCGCCGACGAGATCGGCCTCGGCAGCGGCTACCTGCTGACCGGGGTCGGCGTGCTGATCTCCATGGGGTGCGACACCCTGCTCTTCGCCTACCTGCTGGCGCCCTTCCCCGGGATCACCGGCCAGCACCGCCGGGACCTGCTGCGCGGCGCGCTGATCGGCGCGGTCGGCTTCGAACTGCTGAAGCTGCTGCTGGCCTCCTTCCTCGGCTCGGTCGCCGGGCGGAGCCTGTACGGGGCCTTCGCCACGCCGGTGGCGCTGCTGCTGTGGATCAACGTCGTCTGCCGGCTGCTGATGTACTGCGTGGCCTGGACGGCGACGGCCGACCCGGAGGCCGCCCGGGAGCGGACCAGGGCGCACGGCCGGGCGCTGCTGGCGGCGGCGGACGAGATGGAAGCGGCCCGACCTCCCGCGTGAGGCCGGGCCGGGGTAGGGCGACCCTCAGCCGTTCGAGGGCCAGGTCGTTCGGCGCCGCAGCACCGTCAGGGCCCACGCGCCCACCACGGCCCCGACCGCGACGACCGCGAGCCAGCCGGCGACGTCGATCCAGTCGTCCCCGTCATCCGATGCGGCCGACGCGGCCGATGCCGCCGGGGCGGACGACGACGGGTGCGGCGGCGGCTCGGGCAGTGCGGAGGCCTCACCCGCCTGGCCGGTCGGCTCGGCGTCGCCGGCCGGCAGCTCGTCCACCAGCCGGCCCACCGGCTGGACCTTGCCGGCCGCCGAGAAGCCCCAGTCCAGCAGTTCGGCCGTCTCGTCGTAGACCTTCTGGTACGACGCGGGGTGCATCACCGTCACCAGCAGCGTGCGGCCGTTTCGCTCGGCGGCGCCCACGAAGGTCGAGCCGGCGTTGGTGGTGGTGCCGTTCTTCACGCCGATCAGGCCGGGGTACTTGCCCAGCAGCCGGTCGGTGTTGGCGATCCCGAAGCTGCCGCGCTGGCCGGTGTTGCGGTCCACCGCGCCCGGGAACATCGCGGACCGGGTCGCGCAGTACGTCCGGAAGTCGGGGTTGCGCAGCCCGGCCCGGGCGAACAGCGACAGGTCGTAGGCCGAGGAGACCTGGCCGTCCATGTCGTAGCCGTCCGGGGAGATCACCTTGGTGTCCCGCGCCTGGAGGGCGTCCGCGCGCGCCTGCATCTCGGCGACGGTCCGCTGGATGCCGCCGTTCATGTGCGCGAGGACGTGCACGGCGTCGTTGCCCGAGCTGAGGAACACCCCGCGCCACAGGTCCTCGACGCGGTACTCGAGGTTTTCCTTGATCCCCACCAGGCTGCTGCCGGGGCCGATCCCCTGGATCTCCTCGTCCGCGACCTTGTGCACCGCGTTGCGGTCGAACTTCGGCAGCACGGTGTCGGCGAAGAGGATCTTCAGGGTGCTGGCCGGTGGCAGCCGCAGATGGGAGTTGTACGCCGCCAGCACGTCCCCGGTGGCGGCGTCGGAGACTATCCAGGACTGACCGGTCAGATCTCCCGGGAGCGCCGGCGCGCCGGTCAGCGGCGAGACCTGGACCCCGGACTGGCCGAGCTGGCCGCCCCCGACCACGGCCGACGGAGCCGGCTCGGACGGGGCCGCGACCGCCCCCGGGGCGGCGAGCAGCGCAGGGAGGACGGCGATGGCGGCGACGAGCCGGTGCGCGAGCTTTCGATGGCGTGCAGTCACCCGCAGACCGTACCCAGTCAGCGCCGCCACCGTTCGCCACGCCGCAGCGGTCCTCCCCACGAGGGGCCCGCCGTACGCCGATCGGCGGCCCGCGCATACTGGGGGTGCTGCACACCGCCTCCACACCGCCGCCGAGGACCCCGCATGAAGCTCAGCCGCCGCACCTCCTGGTTCCTGACCGCCTTCGGCGTCTGGTCGGTGATCATCTGGACGACCTTCGTCAAGAACCTGTGGAAGGACTCCGGAGGCCAGGCCTTCGTCAACGGCGACCACTCCCAGCCCACCGCCTTCTTCTGGATCCACCTCCTGCTCGCCGTCACCTCCTTCCTCCTCGGCATCGCCGTCGGCACCATCGGCGTGCGCGGCCTGCGCGCCACCCGCCGCAGCCCCGCCGTGGACTGAAATCCCCATTGCTGCTGTCGGTCCCCACTGGCAAGATCCTCACCGCTCTCACGCGCGTACCGGACGCGCTGATCACAAGGGGTGGGGAATCTCCATGACACTTTCGCGTGCCCGCAGGCTCGGCGGGGTCACCGCGGCGGCCGTGGCTGCGGGCCTGCTCGCGCCGACGGCGGCCGTGGCCGACACCGGGCCGGCCGTCCTCGGCACCAGCCAGGGCATCGACTACAACACCGCCGCCTGCGACTCGACCGGCGATCCGACCTGGATCGGCCGGTCCATCAACGGCCCGACGGTCAACGCCAAGGTCACCGGCACCGGCGCCCGGTTCGGCGTCTGGGACGTGACCACGGGCGCTGAGGACCCGGTGTTCACCCGCGAGGCCCAGGCGTACGGCCAGCAGGCCCAGGTCGCAGTTCCCGGCCTGGTGGACGGGCACAGCTACGCCTGGCACGCCTGGGCCCTGCAGGGACAGCAGGCCTCCGCTCCGTCGGCGGACTGCCACTTCACGGTGGACACCACGTCTCCGACCGTCACGGTCTCCTCGACCGACTTCCCGGCGAGCGGCTCCGGTGGCACCGCGACCAAGTACGCAGGCCAGAAGGGGACCTTCGTCCTCAAGACCGCCGACCCCGCCCCGGCTGGCGGGGAGGCCTCCGGCGTCGCCTGTGTCCGGTACGGATTCGACTACCTCGGGGTGGGCGGCTGCAGCTCGCCGGACGCCGTCACGCCGGAGGACGACGGTACGGTGACGCTCGATCTCAAGGTCCTGAACTGGGGTAGCAACAACCTCAACATCCAGGTGATCGACTACGCGGGCAACGTCGGCGGGGCGTCCTACAGCTTCTACGCCCCCTCGAACCCGAACCCGCCGAAGACCCTCGGCGACGTCGACGGGGACGGCGTCGCGGACATCCTGCTGCCCGATGCTCAGGGCAACCTGCAGTACATCAGCGCCAACGCGTCCGACATCACGCCCAGTTCGGTGATCGCGGGCGCCCATGCACCGCACGACGGCAGTTGGGCGCCGTTCCAGGTGGCCCACCGGGGTTGGTCGAACCAGCACGCGCCGTCCTCCGACGACCTCTTCGTCCACAAACCGGGCGACGGCTGGCTCTACCAGTACCGGAACTTCGACTACGGCTCGTTCACCCAGGGCTGGACCGGGGCTCAGCGCTCGACCCGCTGTGTGAACGACACCGGGGCTTCCGCGGCGTGCCCCGCCGACTACGCCTCCGACTGGTCGAAGGTGGACCAGCTCGTCGCGCTGGGCCCGGTGACCGGCGGCTTCACCCCGTCGCTGGTGACCCTCGAAGGCGGCAACCTCTGGCTGCACGCCGGCGGCGACTTCACCTTCGGCTTCCAGAAGGTCCGCAAGCTCACCACCTCCGGCGCCTGGAGCGGCTACGACCTGATCGCCCCCGGCCCGGACGCCTCCGGGAACCTTGCTCTGTGGGCGCGCGACCGGGCCACCGGTGAGCTGCACGCGTACCCGATCCCGAAGAAGGCCGACGGCACCTTCGACTTCTCCGCCCTCGCGGACCCGAAGGCGGACGTGGTCGCGAGCGGCTTCACGGTGGACAAGTACCCGACGCTCGGCAGCTCGGGCGACGCGGACGGCGACGGCAAGCCGGACCTGTGGGCCGTCGCGGCCGACCGGCACCTCGTGATGTACAGCGGCTGGAGCGAGCCGAACGACCTCGGTGCGCTGAACTAGCCCCATCCTCCGCACATGACACGTCCCGGCTGCCCAGGTCAAGGCGGAGGTCTACGCCGCCCTCGACACGGAGTCCGCCGAACTGGTCGACTACGTCAACGACCGCGACCGGGGGCGGAACACCCCCGCCGACCAGCGGGACTCCTACCGGGTCCTGGAGGACGTCCACGTCATGACCGGGCCGCGCAAGAGCGACCCGGTGCACCGGCTGCGCGGATCCTGGTCCACTCCACCGGCAACGCCAAGGGCCAGCAGGCCGCTCGCGCCAAACGCCTGGCCCGGGCCGCGGCTGCTCGAACTCCTCGGCATCGACGAAACCCGACCCCGCTGGCTGGAAACCTAAAACCCCACCTGCGAAGTCACGGACTAGCGGAAACCGAAGGCCCCGCCCGAGCGATCGGGCGGGGCCTTCGGCCTGTCAGACGGGGACCAGGGGATCAGAAGCGGCGTGTGACCAGCGCCCGCTTCACTTCCTGGATCGCCTTGGTGACCTCGATGCCACGCGGGCAGGCCTCGGAGCAGTTGAAGGTGGTGCGGCAACGCCACACGCCCTCACGGTCGTTGAGGATCTCCAGGCGCTGCTCGGCACCCTCGTCGCGCGAGTCGAAGATGAAGCGGTGCGCGTTGACGATGGCGGCCGGGCCGAAGTACTGGCCGTCGTTCCAGAACACCGGGCAGGACGACGTGCACGCGGCGCACAGGATGCACTTGGTGGTGTCGTCGAAGCGCTCGCGGTCCTCGGCGGACTGCAGGCGCTCGCGGGTCGGCTCGTTCCCCTTGGTGATGAGGAACGGCATGACGTCCTTGTACGCCTGGAAGAACGGGTCCATGTCCACGACCAGGTCCTTGAGGACCGTCAGGCCCTTTATGGCCTCGATCGTGATCGGCTTCTCCGGGTTGACGTCCTTGATCAGGGTCTTGCACGCCAGCCGGTTGCGGCCGTTGATCCGCATGGCGTCGGAGCCGCAGATGCCGTGCGCGCAGGAACGGCGGTAGGTGAGGGTGCCGTCCTGCTCCCACTTGATCTTGTTGAGCGCGTCCAGGACGCGCTCCTTCGGGTCCATCGTCAGCTGGTAGTCGACCCACACCGGGTCCGGGTGCTCCTCCGGGTTGAACCGGCGGATCCGGAAGGTGACGGTGATCAGCTCGGTGCCACCGGCCTCGACCGCGTCCAGAGCGGCCGAGTGCTCCACAGTCGGAGTGCTCATCAGTACTTACGCTCCATCGGCTGGTAGCGGGTCTGAACGACCGGCTTGTAGTCGAGGCGGATGGAGGTGCTGCCGTCGGCGGCGACCTCCTGGTACGCCATGGTGTGCTGCATGAACTTCACGTCGTCACGGGTCGGGAAGTCCTCGCGGTAGTGACCGCCGCGGGACTCCTCGCGGGCCAGCGCGGAGACGGCCAGCACCTCGGCCAGGTCGAGCAGGTTGCCCAGCTCGATGGCCTCCAGCAGGTCCGTGTTGTAACGGAAGCCCTTGTCCTGGATGGAGACGTTCTTGTAGCGCTCCTTCAGCGCGGCGATGTCCTCGACCGCCTGCTTCAGGGTGGCGCCGGTGCGGTACACCATCGCGTTGGCGTCCATGGTCTCCTGCAGGGCCGTGCGGATCTGCCCCACGGACTCGGTGCCGGTCGACTCGCGCAGCTTGTCGACCATGCCCTGGACCAGCTCTTCCGGGTTCTCCGGCAGCGGGACGAACTCGTTCGCGTTGGCGTAGTCGGCGGCGGCGATGCCCGCGCGACGGCCGAACACGTTGATGTCCAGCAGCGAGTTGGTGCCCAGGCGGTTGGCGCCGTGGACGGACACGCAGGCGACCTCGCCGGCCGCGTACAGGCCCGGGACGACGTCCGTGTTGTTGCGCAGGACCTCACCCTCGACGTTGGTCGGGATGCCGCCCATGGCGTAGTGCGCGGTGGGCTGGATCGGGATCGGGTCCGTGTAGGGCTCGATGCCGAGGTAGGTGCGCGCGAACTCGGTGATGTCCGGGAGCTTGGCGTCCAGCTGCTCCGGCGGCAGGTGGGTCAGGTCCAGGTAGACGTGGTCGCCGTCCGGACCGCAGCCGCGGCCCTCGCGGATCTCGGTGTAGATCGCGCGGGAGCAGACGTCACGGGACGCGAGGTCCTTCATGACCGGGGCGTAGCGCTCCATGAAGCGCTCGCCGTCCTTGTTGCGCAGGATGCCGCCCTCACCGCGGGCGCCCTCGGTGAGCAGGATGCCCATGCGCCAGATGCCGGTCGGGTGGAACTGGAAGAACTCCATGTCCTCCAGCGGCAGGCCGCGGCGGTAGGCCACCGCCTGGCCGTCACCGGTGAGGGTGTGGGCGTTCGAGGAGACCTTGAACATCTTGCCGGTGCCGCCGGAGGCGAACACGACCGACTTGGCCTGGAAGACGTGGATCTCGCCGGTGGCCAGCTCGTAGGCGACGACGCCGGCCGTCTTGCCCTCGTTGATCAGCAGGTCGAGGACGTAGTACTCGTTGAAGAACTCGACACCGTGCTTGACGCAGTTCTGGAACAGCGTCTGGAGGATCATGTGGCCGGTGCGGTCGGCCGCGTAGCACGAGCGGCGGACCGGGGCCTCGCCGTGGTTGCGGGAGTGACCGCCGAAGCGGCGCTGGTCGATCCGGCCCTGCTCGGTGCGGGAGAAGGGCAGGCCCATCTTCTCCAGGTCGAGGACGGCGTCGATGGCCTCCTTGCACATGATCTCGGCGGCGTCCTGGTCGACCAGGTAGTCACCACCCTTGACCGTGTCGAAGGTGTGCCACTCCCAGTTGTCCTCCTCGACGTTGGCGAGGGCGGCGCACATGCCGCCCTGGGCCGCGCCGGTGTGGGACCGGGTCGGGTAGAGCTTGGTCAGGACGGCGGTGCGGCTGCGCTGCGTGGACTCGATGGCCGCGCGCATGCCGGCGCCGCCGGCGCCGACGATGACGGTGTCGTACTGGTGAATCTGCATGGGGGGTTAACTCGCCTCTGGCCTCTGCCGATGGTCGATGGTGCTCGCGGCTCAGATGTTGGGGTCGAAGGTGAAGATCACCAGGGTGCCGAGCAGCACGGTGAAGACCGTGGCGGTACCCATGAGCCCCTTGAGCCAGAGCCGGGTCGAGTCCTTCTCGGCGTAGTCGTTGATGACCTGACGCATGCCGTTGGCGCCGTGCAGCATGGCGAGCCAGAGCATCAGGAGGTCCCAGCCCTGCCAGAACGGCGAGGCCCAGCGGCCGGCGACGAAGGCGAACCCGATCTTGGAGACGCCGCCGTCGAGCAGCAGCATGATGATCAGGTGGCCGAGGATCAGGGCGACCAGGACGACACCGGACAGGCGCATGAAGAGCCAGGCCAGCATCTCGAAGTTGGTGCGGGTGCGGCGCGGGGTCTTCGCGGTCCGCTTGCGGGGCGGCTCGATGACGAAGGCTTCGGCCGGGTTGCCGGTGCCGAGACCCTTGCCGGTGTGCGCCTGCTTCGAGGGGACGACGACGGCGTCGGAGATTTCCGTGGACATGTCTCAGCTCACTTCCCGAACCAGGAGATCAGCGTGTGCTGCAGGATCCCGTAGAACGAGCCGGCCATCAGGACGACCCAGACTCCGACCACGGTCCAGAGCATCTGCTTCTGGTACTTCGGGCCCTTGGACCAGAAGTCCACGGCGACGACGCGCAGGCCGTTGAGCGCGTGGAACAGGATGGCGGCGGTCAGGCCGTACTCCATCAGGTTCACGTACCAGGTTTTGTACGTCTGAATGACGGTGTCGTACGCCTCGGGCGACACTCGCACCAGGGCGGTGTCCAGGACGTGGGCGAACAGGAAGAAGAAGATGAGGACGCCGGTGACTCGATGAGCCACCCAGCTCCACATGCCTTCCCGGCCGCGGTACAGCGTTCCAGCCGGCACGGAAAAACCCTCCGGAAGCGATTGGGGGCTCGGCCGGCTTCGGTGTCGGTCAGCCCGGCCGGGTCGGTCCACCGGCCGCCAGCATCCTATCGACGCCTTGTCGGGAACCGCCTCCGGGGCCCCCATGTGTGATCAATCAGGCACTTCTGGCCTAGTGATACGGGAACCAACCCCACTTTAGTGGCGTTGGGTGACTGTCTGGCTGCACTACGGTGGCGAACCCCCGCCCGCCGACACCCTGCCGAGGCGTCCGTGCCACTTCGCCCCGCCCGTCCGTCCGCCTCGTTCACCGCGGCGGCCCCGGCACCGCCGGCCGAGAAGCCGGGCAGGATGGTGCCGATCCGCACCGGGCACCGGTTGAACCGGGGGGACGCGCCCACGCCCGAGGGAGCGGACCCGGCGATCGGATTCACCCTCACGAATGAATCGGGGACGGCCGTGCTGGCGCAGCGTGTGGTGCTCGCCCGGGTCGGGCCGGCCCCCGCGGTGTCCACCACCGTCGGGGTCGCCACCGAGCCGGCCGGCGTGCCGGACGAACGGATCGTCCGGCGGCAGGTGGTCAAGCTGCGCGTCGCGCGGGCGGAGGGGAGGAAGCCGGGGCCGGACGGGCCCTACCGGGCCCCGGCCTCCGAGTGGGTGGCGACCAGGTGCTCCAGCCGGGTGAGGGCGATCCGCCGGAGTTCGTCCGCCGAGATCAGCCGCTCCTCGTCCGGGTCGTTGGCCAGCCGGGTGCGGATGGAGGAGAGCACGGTGTCGAGCATCTCCTCCGGGTCGACGCCGTCCAGGCAGACCACGAACACGTGGCCGAACCGGGCCTCGTACGCGGCGTGCGCCGCCCGCAGCGCGGTGTGCGCGGCCTGGCTGCCGGGCGCCCGCATGCCGAGCAGCGGCTGCGGCATCCAGCTCTCGTCGGCCAGTGCCTCGGCCAGGTCGGCCGGACGAAGGTCGTAGGAGGCCTCGCTGGCGGCGGCCAGCAGGGACTCTATGTCGGGGTAGGGCCGGTGCGCGGTGAGCCTGAGCGCCCAGCGGTGGCTGCCGCAGCAGGCCAGCAGGGCTTCCTCGGCGGCGCCGGCGTCGGCCTCGTTGAAGCGGTGCAACCCGAGGAGGGTCGGCTCGGTGCTGGCGTCGAGCCGCTGTGGCGGGATGTCGCTGGCCAGCGGGTCCTCCTCGTGAGGGCGGGAAGGTGCCGGTGGAGTGGGGTGGTGAAGCAGGTGAAGTATGGGGGCTGCGGGGGGCGCGCGGCGCCGGTCAGGCAGCGACTCAACGGTAGTTGAGCCGTCATCAGTTGGGGAGGGCGCGCGCGGAATTCATCCGGACGAGCTATCAAGTTGTGACGTTGACACCTTCGCGTCATCGCCCTCCCCGCCTTCGTCCGCCGGTTCACCGCCGTGGGCTCAGGAGCAGCGGGTCCCCTCGGCCGGCATGGTCCCCTCGGTCAGGTAGGCCTCCAGGGCCCGGTCGATGCAGGTGTTCCCCTTGCCGAAGGCGCCGTGGCCCTCGCCCACCCGGGTGAGCAGGGTGGCCTTGGCGAAGCCCTTGGCCAGCGACTCGGCTGCGGCGTACGGGGTGGCCGGGTCGCTGGTGGTGCCGATCACCAGGATCGGCGCGGCGCCCTCCGCCCGGATGGTGTGCGGCTTCTCGGGTGACTGGTACGGCCAGCCCTCGCAGGCCGCGTCGGTGAAGTCCTCGGCGGTGACGCCCTTGGTCAGCAGCGGGGCCTTCTCCTGGAGCTCCTTGACCGCGGCCCGGGCGCGCTCGGGCGAGGGCGCCGGGGCGGAGCCGTCGGCGCAGCTGATCGCGGTGTGGGCGGACTCCATCGGGGAGTAGTGGCCGTTCTCGTCCCGCTCCAGGTAGCTGTCCGAGAAGGCGAGCAGGATGTCGCCGCGCTTCATGGTCATCGCCATGCCGAGGCCGACCCGCAGGTACTTCCAGTCCTCGGTCTGGTCGCCGTAGAGGGCCGCGGTGACGCCGTTCCAGGCCAGGTCGCGGCCGACCTTGCGGCCGTCCTTGGTGGGCAGCGGGCTGTCGATCAGGCCGTCCAGGAAGTCGGCGGCCTTCTTGGCGGCCTGGCCCTTGTCGGTGCCGAGCGGGCACTCGTCGGCGTGGTTCTCGACGCAGTCGGCGGCGAAGTGCTCGAAGGAGGTCTCGAAGCCGATCCGCTGCTTGATCGCGGAGTCCAGGTCGTCGGCGGCCGGGTCGACCGCGCCGTCCAGCACCAGCCGGCCGGTGTTCTGCGGGAACTCCTCGGCGTAGAGCGAGCCCAGGTAGGTGCCGTAGGAGACGCCCAGGTAGTCGAGCTTCTTGTCGCCGACCGCAGCGCGCAGCACGTCCAGGTCGCGGGCGGTGTTGCGGGTGCCGACGAAGGGCAGCAGCTTGCCGGACTTGGCCTTGCAGGCGGCGATGTACTCGGCGTTCTGCTTCTCCTCGGCGGTCCGGCGGGCGGCCGGGTCCAGCGGGGAGTCCACCTGGTTCTGGGCGTCGCGCTGCTTGTCGTCCAGGCAGAGGACGGGCGAGCTGTCGCCGGTGCCGCGCGGGTCGAAGCCGATCACGTCGAAGCGGTTGTGCAGGGCGCCGGCGAAGTCCTTGGCGCCGTACTTGACCATCTCGACGCCGGAGCCGCCGGGGCCGCCCGGGTTGACCATCAGCGAGCCGATCCGCTGGTCCTGGTCGCCGGCGGGGTACTTGACCAGCGCGAGGTCGATCGCGTCGGCGCCGGGGTCGGTGTAGTCGAGCGGGACGCGCAGCTTGCCGCACTTCATCCCGGAGATGTCGGCCTTGGCCTCCTCGGCCTTGGGGTCCGCCGGGCAGTCGGACCAGCTGATCCTCTGACCGTAGAAGGGCTTCAGCGCCGGGTCCGCCTCACCGCCGGGCCTGGACGTCGGGGTGGCCGACCGGCTCGCGGTGGCGCCGCTGGTGCCGGCGGCCTGGTCCCGGGACGGCTGCGCGGTGTCGTCGCAGGCGGAGGTGAGCAGCAGGGCGCCTGCCGCCAGCGCGGTCAACAGGACGCGTGGGCGGGCGGCCCGGAAGGTCTTCATCGCATGTGTGTACCACCCTGGGGTGGCGTGTTCGATCTTGACCCCTGTCGGTCTGCCCGCCCGTCGTCGGTCAGCCGCGGTGGACCTTGTGGTTGGCGGCCTGCGCCCGGGGACGGACCACCAGCAGGTCGATGTTCACGTGCGAGGGCCGGGTGACCGTCCACGCCACGGTGTCCGCGATGTCCTCCGAGGTCAGCGGCTCGGCCACGCCCGCGTACACGGCGGCGGCCTTCTCCTCGTCGCCGCGGAAGCGGGTGACCGCGAAGCCCTCGGACTTCACCATGCCGGGCGCGATCTCGATCACCCGGATCGGCTCCCCGCACAGCTCCAGCCGCAGCGTCGCCGCGATGGTGTGCGCCGCGTGCTTGGCCGCGACGTACCCGCCGCCGCCCTCGTACGCGGCCAGCGCGGCGGTCGAGGAGAGCACCAGCACCGTGCCGTCGCCGGTGGCGCGCAGCGCGGGCAGCAGCGCCTGCGTCATGTGCAGCACGCCGAGCACGTTCACCTCGTACATGGCCCGCCAGTCGGCCGGGTCGCCGTGCTCGATCGTCTCGGCGCCGATCGCGCCGCCGGCGTTGTTCACCAGGACGTCCACCCGGCCGACCTCGGCCGCGAAGGCGTCCACGGCGGCCCGGTCGGTGACGTCCAGGGTCACGGCCCTGGCTGAACCGCCCCGGCCGCCGATCTCCTCGGCCAGCGCCTCGATCCGCTCCGTCCGGCGGGCGGTCAGCACCACCTCGAAGCCCTCGGCGGCCAGCCGGCGGGCGGTCGCCGCACCGATTCCGCTGCTGGCACCGGTGACCACGGCCACCTTCTGCTCGGTCATTGCCACTCCCTTGGGGGCTCATCGGTCGTTCACCTGATCATCTCAACCGCGTCTGCGACCCCGCCGCCCGGTCGCGCTCTACATTTCGAGGACCGACCTGTGCCCCCGCCGATCCCCTGGAGGGACCCATGGCAGCCGAGCCGCGCCGCACCGAGTCCGGCCTCCCGATCGAGCCCCTGTACGGCCCCGACGCGCTGGCCGGCTGGGACCCGGACACCCGGCTGGGCCGGCCGGGTGAGTACCCGTACACCCGGGGCGTCTACCCGACGATGTACACCGGCCGGCCGTGGACGATGCGCCAGTACGCGGGCTTCGGCACCGCCGCCGAGTCCAACGCCCGCTACCGGCAGCTGATCGCGGGCGGCGGCACCGGCCTCTCGGTGGCCTTCGACCTGCCCACCCAGATGGGCTACGACTCGGACGCGCCGCTCGCCGCCGGGGAGGTCGGCAAGGTGGGCGTGGCGGTGGACGGCGTCGAGGACATGGCGGTGCTCTTCGACGGCATCCCGCTCGGCCGGGTGTCCACCTCGATGACCATCAACGCGCCCGCCGCCCTGCTCCTGCTGCTCTACCAGCTGGTCGGCGAGGCCCAGGGGGTCGCGCCGTCCGCGCTCACCGGCACGGTCCAGAACGACGTGCTGAAGGAGTACATCGCCCGCGGCACCTACATCTTCCCGCCGCAGCCCTCGCTGCGGCTGGTCGCGGACGTGTTCCGGTACTGCCGGGCCGAGATCCCGCGTTGGAACACCATCTCCATCTCCGGCTACCACATGGCCGAGGCCGGGGCCGATCCGGCGCAGGAGATCGCCTTCACCCTGGCCAACGGCATCGCCTACGTCCGGACCGCGCGCGCCGCCGGGATGGCCGTGGACGACTTCGCGCCCCGGCTCTCCTTCTTCTTCGTGGCCCGCACCACGCTGCTGGAGGAGGTGGCCAAGTTCCGGGCCGCGCGCCGGATCTGGGCCAGGATCATGCGTGAGGAGTTCGGCGCGAGGGACCCCCGCTCGCAGATGCTGCGCTTCCACACCCAGACCGCCGGGGTGCAGCTCACCGCCCAGCAGCCCGAGGTGAACCTGGTCCGGGTCTCGGTGCAGGCGCTGGCCGCGGTGCTCGGCGGCACCCAGTCGCTGCACACCAACAGCTTCGACGAGGCGATCGCGCTGCCCACCGAGAAGGCCGCCCGGCTCGCCCTGCGCACCCAGCAGGTGCTCGCCCACGAGACCGATGTGACCGCCACCGTCGACCCCTTCGCCGGCTCCTACGCGGTCGAGTCGCTGACCGACGGCGTGGAGGCCGCCGCGCTGGCCCTGATGGCCCGGGTCGAGGAGCGGGGCGGCGCGGTGGCCGCGATCGAACAGGGATTCCAGAAGGGCGAGATCGAGCGCACCGCCTACCGCCTCCAGCAGGAGACCGACTCCGGCGAGCGGACCGTGGTCGGCGTCAACCGCTTCCGGCTGGACGAGGAGGAGCCGTACCAGCCGCTGCGGGTGGACCCGGCGATCGAGCGGCAGCAGGCCGAGCGGCTGGCCCGGCTTCGGGCCGGCCGTTCCTCGACCGCCGTCACCCGGGCGCTGGACGTGCTGCGCCGCACCGCCGAGGGGCCGGACAACGTGCTCTACCCGATGAAGGAGGCGCTGGCCGCCCGGGCCACCGTCGGCGAGGTCTGCGACGCGCTGCGCGGGGTGTGGGGCACGTACGTCCCGGTGGAGCGCTTCTGAATCCGGTGCGCCTGATCGGTGCGCCTGATCGGCGGGTCCGGATCGGCGCGCTGAGCCGTCGTCAATGACCGGATTCCGTCAAGGCGGTGGTGGCCGTGACCACCGGCCGGGGTGATCGTTGCACAGGGCAAGCAACCCGGGGAAGGCGGCTGAAACGAGATGTCATACCCACCTGTCCGGCCGGTATGCACCCATCCGGGGACTAGTTTTCCGGAAGTCGGGCCAAATCCCCCCAACGGGCCTACTCTTGGGGAGATGAACCGTCCTGAGCCCGCTCAGTCGGGCGCTACCCTCGCCGCCGCACGCCCCGCCGCCGAACTGCGCGCGCGGGTCAGGAGGCTGGAGCCCGAGCTGGTGGCCTTCCGCCGCGATCTGCACCGGCACCCGGAGCTGGGCCGCCAGGAGTTCCGCACCACCGAGCTGCTGCGCGACCGGCTGGTGCGGGCGGGCCTGGACCCGCGGGTGCTGCCCGGCGGCACCGGCCTGCTGGTGGACATCGTCCCGGCCGGCACCGTCCCGGGCACCGAGTTCCTGGCCTTCCGCGCGGACATCGACGCGCTGCCGATCGACGACGCCAAGACCGACGTCCCCTACCGGTCGACCGTCCCCGGCCGGGCCCACGCCTGCGGCCACGACGTGCACACCTCGGTGGTGCTCGGCACCGGCCTGGTGCTGGCCGAGGCCGCCCGCACCGGTGAACTGCGCCGCCCGGTCCGGCTGGTGTTCCAGCCCGCCGAGGAGGTGATGCCCGGCGGTGCGCTGGACGTCATCAAGGCCGGCGGGATGGACGGCGTCGGCCGGATCTTCGCGGTGCACTGCGACCCGAAGGTGGAGGTCGGCCGGATCGCCCTGCGCACCGGGGCGATCACCTCGGCCTGCGACCGCCTGGTGCTGCACCTGGACGGGCCCGGCGGTCACACCGCCCGCCCACACCTGACCACCGACCTGGTGACCGCGGTCGCCAGGATGGCCGCCGAGCTCCCGGCCGCACTGGCCCGCCGGATGGACCCGCGCTGGGGCGTCAGCCTGGTCTGGGGCCGGATCGCCTCCGGCTCCGCGCCCAACGTCATCCCGCAGCACGCCGAACTGGAGGGCACCGTCCGCTGCCTGGAGCTGGACGGCTGGCGCGAGGCGCCGGACCTGCTGCACGAGCTGATCGCCAAGCTGGCCGAGACCTACCGGGCCAAGTGGACGCTGGACTACCACCGCGGGGTGCCGCCGGTGGTCAACGAGGCGGTCTCGGTCGCCCGGCTGGACGCTGCGATGACCGCCCGCTTCGGCCACGGGGGCGAGGGTCACGAGCCCTCCGACGGACTGAGTGGCGCCCAGGTGGTGGAGAGCACCGAACAGAGCCTCGGCGGTGAGGACTTCTCCTGGTACCTGGAGCACGCCCCGGGCGCGCTGGCCCGGCTCGGCGTCCGCCCCCCCGGCGACACCACGGTCCGCGACCTGCACCAGGGCCGCTTCGACGTGGACGAGCGGGCGATCGGCATCGGTGTGGAGCTGTTCGCGGCGCTGGCCCTGGAGGAAGACCGGGACTGACCGTCTACCGGCGGCTTGTGGTCGGTACGTGATCGCGTTGTTGGGATCTGGAGTTCCGGGCGGGTTCCGTAAACTGGGCCGGACCAGTCTCGGATCGCCGTCCGTGCACGGGAAAGGAGCCCTCGGAGGGCCTTCAGACCACGGTTTGATAACAACCCGAATGCTCCGGCAGCCCGTAATACAACCGTGTTCTACGCGCGTTACGGTGGCGTCCGACCACGCCAAACGGTTGCGTGTCAGAAGGAGATACTCCCTTGCGCCGTTCAATGAAGCTCGCCGCGGTTGTGCTCTCGGGTTCCCTGGGCATGGCCTCGCTCGCCGCTTGCGGCGCAAAGAGCAATGACAACACCTCCTCCTCCGCGTCCGGTGACGGCTCGCTGAAGGTCGGTATGGCCTACGACATCGGTGGCCGTGGCGACCAGTCGTTCAACGACTCCGCCGCCCGCGGTCTGGACAAGGCCAAGGCCGACCTGGGCGTCTCCGTCACCGAGGCCGAGGCCAAGCAGGGCGAGGCCGAGGCCGACAAGGAGACCCGCCTCAAGAACCTGGTCGACGCCGGCTACAAGACCATCATCGCGGTCGGCTTCGTCTACCAGCCGGCGGTCGACAAGGTCGCCAAGGACAACCCGAACGTCAAGTTCGCGATCATCGACTCCAACGACAAGGACCAGCCGTCCAACGTCACCTCGCTGCTCTTCGCCGAGCAGGAGGGTTCGTACCTGGCCGGTGTCGCCGCCGCCAACAAGTCGAAGGCCCACCACATCGGCTTCATCGGTGGTGTGCAGTCCGAGCTGATCAAGAAGTTCGAGGCCGGCTACAAGGCGGGCGCCAAGTCCGTGGACCCGAACATCCAGATCGAGACCACCTACCTGACCACCCCGCCGGACTTCAGTGGCTTCGCCTCGCCCGACAAGGGCAAGGAGGCCGCGCAGGGCCAGCTCGACAAGGGCGCGGACGTCATCTACTCCGCCGCCGGTTCGTCCGGCGCCGGCGCCATCGAGGCCGTCGCCAACGCGGGCAAGCTCGCCATCGGTGTCGACTCCGACCAGGCCAGCCAGCCGGCCCTGGCGAAGTTCAAGAACAGCATCCTGACCTCGATGGTCAAGAACGTCGACACCGCGGTCTACTCGTACATCGAGTCGGTCAAGAAGGGCTCGCCCTTCACCGGCGTCAAGCTCTTCGACCTGAAGGCCAACGGTGTCTCGCTCGCCACCACCGGCGGCAAGATCGACGACATCCAGGACAAGCTGAAGGCCGCCACCGACGCCATCACCAGCGGCGCCACCACCATCCCGACCGCGCCGCCGGCCCAGTAAGGCCCGCGCGTCTCGGACGCGACGTGCGCCGCCGCCTGCCCGGTGGCGCGATGATCGACACAGTTACGGGAGGGGCCCGGCAGGGTGCGCTCAACGGCGTACCCCCGGGCCCCGTTCCGTCTCCACGTTTCCCCGTCACCCCCCTTGGCCCTCCCAGCGCAACGACGCGCCTCCAGACCACCAGGAGATCGCCATCACCGCATCCGAACCCGTCCCCCTGCGCAAGGACGGCACCCCCAGCGCGGGGACGGCGACACCGGCCGTCGAACTGCGCGGCATCACCAAGCGCTTCCCGGGTGTCGTGGCCAACCACGACATCAACCTCACCGTCCGCACGGGCACCGTGCACGCCCTGATGGGTGAGAACGGCGCCGGCAAGTCGACGCTGATGAAGATCCTCTACGGCATGCAGAAGCCGGACGAGGGCACCATCGCGATCAACGGCGAGCAGTGCGAGTTCCACACCCCGGGCGACGCCATCGCCCGCGGCATCGGCATGGTGCACCAGCACTTCATGCTCGCCGACAACCTCACGGTGCTGGAGAACGTCGTCCTCGGCGGCGAGAAGCTCCACGGCATCGGTGCCAAGGCGAAGGCGAAGATCAAGGAGATCTCCGACCAGTACGGCCTGGGCGTGCGCCCGGACGCCCTGGTCGAGGACCTCGGCGTCGCCGACCGCCAGCGCGTCGAGATCCTCAAGGTGCTGTACCGCGGCGCCAAGATCCTCATCCTCGACGAGCCCACGGCCGTGCTGGTCCCGCAGGAGGTCGACGCGCTGTTCGACAACCTGCGCGAGCTCAAGTCCGAGGGCGTCACCGTCATCTTCATCTCGCACAAGCTGCACGAGGTGCTCGCGGTGGCCGACGCGATCAGCGTCATCCGGCGCGGCACCACGGTCGGCGACGCCGACCCGAAGGCCGTCACGGCCCGTCAGCTCGCCGAGATGATGGTCGGCGCCGAGCTGCCCTCCCCCGAGAGCCGCGAGTCGACCGTCACCACGACCGAGATGCTCACGGTCGAGGACCTGCGGATCGCCAAGACCGATGCCGAGGGCATCGAGCGCGTCGTCCTGGACGACATCTCGCTGCGCATCCACAAGGGTGAGATCCTCGGCATCGCCGGTGTCGAGGGCAACGGCCAGGCCGAACTGGTCGAGGCCATCATGGGCATGCTGCCGCTGGACGGCGGCACCGTCGCCCTGGACGGCAAGGACCTCTCCGGCACCCTCACCCGGGCCCGCCGCGAGGCCGGCATCGGCTACATCCCCGAGGACCGCCACAGGCACGGCCTGCTGCTGGAGGCCCCGCTCTGGGAGAACCGCATCCTCGGCCACGTCACCGAGGCGCCCAACTCCAGCGGCCCGCTGCTCAAGCCCGCCGCCGCCCGCGAGGACACCTGGCGGATCGTCGAGCAGTACGACGTCCGCACCCCCGGCATCGAGGTCACCGCGGCCTCGCTCTCCGGCGGCAACCAGCAGAAGCTGATCATCGGCCGCGAGATGAGCCACGAGCCCAAGCTGCTGATCGCCGCGCACCCGACCCGCGGTGTGGACATCGGCGCGCAGGCGCAGATCTGGGAGCACATCCGGACCGCGCAGCGCGAGGGCCTGGCCGTCCTGCTGATCTCCGCCGACCTGGACGAGCTGATCGGCCTCTCGGACACCATCCGGGTCATCTACCGCGGCCGCCTGGTCGCCGACGCCGACCCGGCCACCGTCACCGCCGAGGACCTCGGCACCGCGATGACCGGTGCCGCGGCAGGCCACATCGAGTCCGAGCCGGAGGCCGTCGCCGAGGCGCAGGCCGTCGCGGCCGAGGGCACCGAGGCCGAGAGCGAGCACCCGCACACCGACACCGCCGACGACTCGCAGGCGGGGGAGTAACCCATGACCAGTCCCAACCCCGCCGCCAAGCGCAGCCTGGCGCAGCGGCTCAGCGGTGAGCGGATCGTGCTCGCACTGGCGGCGCCGGTGCTCGCGGTCGCCCTCTCCGTCGCGATCTGCTCCGTCCTGCTGGCGACCTCGGGCAAGAACCCGTTCGACGCGTGGAACGTGATGATCACGTACGCCACCAAGTCGGACGGTCAGGTGGCGATCCTCAACCGGACCACCACCTACTACCTGGCCGCCGCGGCCGCCGCGTTCGGGTTCCGGATGAACCTGTTCAACATCGGCGTCGAGGGCCAGTACAAGGTCGCGGCGCTGTTCGCGGCCTTCGTCGGCGCCAAGCTCGACCTGCCGTCGTTCATCCAGATCCCGCTGCTGCTGGTCACCGCCATGCTGGTCGGCGGCCTGTACGCGAGCGTCGCCGGTCTGCTGAAGGTCTACCGCGGCGTCAGCGAAGTCATCTCGACCATCATGCTGAACTCGATCGCGCTCGCGATCATCGGTGTGCTGCTCGTCCCGGGCGTCTTCGCGCCCAAGGTCAGCGGCACCACCAACTCGATCCAGACCGACCCGGTCTCGCAGTCCAGCCACTTCTTCTCGATCGAGACGCCCGGCGGCACCCTCTGGGGCTTCATCTTCATCGCCGCCCTGGTCGGTGTGGTCTTCCAGTTCGTACTGACCCGCACCCGCTTCGGCTTCGACCTGCGCGCCACCGGCCGTTCCGAGTCCGCCGCGACCGCGTCCGGCGTGAACGTCAAGAAGATGGTGATCATCTCGATGGCGGTCTCCGGTGCGATCGCCGGTCTGATCGGCATGCCCGAGCTGCTGCAGAACTCCTTCTACTACGGGCAGACCTTCCAGCAGAACCTGGGCTTCCTCGGAATCTCGATCGCCCTGCTGGGCCGCAACAGCCCGATCGGCATGGCCTTCGCGGCCCTGCTGTTCGCCTTCTTGGACGCCACCGGCGCCCAGCTGCCGCTCAAGGGCGGCTTCCCGTCCGAGATCGTCTCGGTCATGCAGGGCACCATCGTGATCTGCGTCGTCGTCGCGTACGAGCTGGTGCGCCGCTACGGCCTGAAGCGCCAGCAGAAGCGGGTCGGTGCCCAGCTCGCCGCCCAGGCCGCGGCCACTGAGAAGAAGGAGGTGTCCGCGTGAGCACGGCGACTGCTGCTCGTCCGAAGGCGCCGGGCGCGCCCGCGAAGAACCGCAAGCTGTCCTGGCCGGTGGTCCTGCTCCTGATCGCGGGTGCCCTGGTCCTGTTCTCCGCCGTGGGCATGGCCACCGGCAACCACTCGCTGACCTCTTCCGGTCAGATCTCCGCCGCGCTCAGCGCCGCAGTGCCTATCGGCATGGCCGGTCTGGGCGGTCTCTGGTCCGAGCGGGCCGGCGTGGTCAACATCGGCCTCGAAGGCATGATGGTCGCCGGTACCTTCTGCGGCGCCTGGGCCGGCTACCTGGTCAACCCGTGGGTCGGTCTGCTGGCCGGCATGCTCGGCGGTGCGCTCGGTGGTCTTCTGCACGCGATCATCACCGTCACCTTCGGTGTCGACCACATCGTGTCCGGTGTCGGCATCAACCTGCTGATCCCCGGCATCTGCGCGTACGTCAACCGGATCTACTACAAGGACTACATCTCGGCGGGCGCCGGGCAGAACCAGTCCCCGCCGGCGGATCCGCTGCCGTACATCACCGTCCCGGGCCTGTCCTCGGGTCTGAAGAGCATCGAGAACCACCACTGGTTCCTCGTCTCGGACGTGGCCGGCGTGCTCGGCGGTTTGGTCACCAACCTCTCGGTGGTCGTGGTGCTGGCCGCCGCGCTGATCGTGGCCAGCTACTTCCTGCTCTGGCGCACGGTGTTCGGTCTGCGGCTGCGCTCCTGCGGTGAGAACCCGACCGCGGCCGAGTCGCTGGGCGTCAACGTCTACAAGTACAAGTACATGGCGGTCATCGCCTCCGGCGCCTTCGCCGGCCTCGGCGGTGCGTACCTCTCGCTGGTCGCCGCGCACTTCTACAAGGACGGCCAGACCCTCGGCCGAGGCTTCATCGGCCTCGCGGCGATGATCTTCGGCAACTGGATGCCCGGCGGTCTCGCCATGGGCGCCGGCCTGTTCGGCTTCACCGACAGCCTCCAGCTGCGCGACCCGGAGTCGGTCCACGTGCTGATCCTGATCGTCTCGATCGCGATGGCGCTGCTCGCCCTGTGGCAGCTGTACCGCCGCAAGTACACCGCGACGGTGATCTCCTTCGTGGTGGCCGGCGGTCTCGGCGCCTGGTACGCGCTGACCGACGAGGTGCAGCGTCCGCTGATCGTCGCCACGCCGTACGTGATCACCCTGGTGGTGCTCTCGCTGGCCTCGCAACGACTGCGGATGCCCAAGGCCGACGGGCAGATCTACCGCAAGGGCCAGGGCAAGTGACCGCCCCCGTGATCGACTGGCAGCGGCTGCGCGAGGCGGCGCGCGTGGCGATGGGCCGCGCGTACGCCCCGTACAGCAAGTTCCCGGTCGGCGCGGCGGCGCTGGTCGACGACGGCCGGGTGGTCAGCGGCTGCAACGTGGAGAACGCCTCGTACGGGCTCGGGCTGTGCGCCGAATGCGGTCTGGTGTCCGCGCTGCACGCCTCCGGCGGCGGCCGGCTGGTCGCCTTCACCTGCGTCGACGGCGCGGGTGAGCTGCTGATGCCGTGCGGGCGCTGCCGCCAGTTGCTGTACGAGCACGGCGGTCCCGGGCTGCTGGTCGACCTGGCCTCGGGCGTGAAGCCGATGAGCGAGGTCCTGCCCGACGCGTTCGGGCCGGAGCGGCTCTAGCATCTGCATTTGTTACGCGCGTAGAGTGTCGCGAGTGGGCCGGAACCCGGTCATCTCGCGGCATTCTTCGCTTTTCAGGCTTTTAGAAACCCCACTGGGAGCACGCATGGACGCCATCTCCGTCATCAGGACCAAGCGCGACCGCGGAGAGCTGAGCGACGCTCAGATCGACTGGGTCATCGACGCCTACACCCGTGGCGAGGTCGCCGACGAGCAGATGTCCGCGCTGGCCATGGCGATCCTGCTGAACGGCATGCAGCCGCGCGAGATCAGCCGCTGGACCGACGCCATGATCCGCTCCGGCGTCCGGATGGACTTCTCCTCGCTGCCGCTGCCCACCAGCGACAAGCACTCCACCGGCGGCGTCGGTGACAAGATCACCCTCCCGCTCGCCCCGCTGGTCGCCGCCTGCGGCGCGGCCGTCCCGCAGCTGTCCGGCCGCGGTCTCGGCCACACCGGCGGCACCCTGGACAAGCTGGAGTCCATCCCCGGCTGGCGCGCCCTGCTCTCCAACGACGAGATGATGGACGTGCTGCGCGACGCGGGCGCGGTCATCTGCGCCGCCGGCGACGGCCTCGCGCCCGCCGACAAGAAGCTGTACGCGCTGCGCGACGTCACCGGCACCGTCGAGGCCATCCCGCTGATCGCCTCCTCGATCATGTCCAAGAAGATCGCCGAGGGCACCGGCGCGCTGGTGCTGGACGTCAAGGTCGGCTCCGGGGCCTTCATGAAGAACCTGGACGACGCCCGCGAACTGGCCCGCACCATGGTCGGCCTGGGCACCACCGCCGGGGTCAACACCGTCGCCCTGCTCACCGACATGTCCACCCCGCTCGGCCTCACCGCGGGCAACGCGCTGGAGGTGCGCGAGTCCGTCGAGGTGCTGGCGGGCGGCGGCCCGGCCGACGTCGTGGAGCTGACCCTCGCGCTCGCCCGCGAGATGCTCGCCGCGGCCGGCGTGCACGGCAAGGACCCGGCCGACGCGCTGCGCGACGGCTCCGCGATGGACCACTGGCGCCGCATGATCGCCGCCCAGGGCGGCGACGTCGACGCCCCGCTCCCGGTCGCCCGCGAGCAGCACGTCATCCCTGCGCCCGCCTCCGGCGTCCTCACCGAGCTGGACGCCTACGCCGTCGGCGTCTGCGCCTGGCGCCTGGGCGCCGGCCGGGCCCGCAAGGAGGACCCGGTGCAGGCCGGCGCCGGTGTCGAGATGCACGCCAAGCCCGGCGACACCGTGGTGGCCGGCCAGCCCCTGCTGACCCTCCACACCGACACCCCCGAGCGCTACGACTACGCCATCGCGGCCCTGGAAGGCGGCATCGGGGTCTCCCCGGCCGGCACCGCGTTCACCCCGAACCCGATCGTGCTGGACCGCATCGCCTGATCGCGCCCGGGCCCTGCGGACGTGCGCTCAGGCGTACGTCCGCAGGACGCTGGTGTCGAGGGTCCAGGGGCCGACCGTGATCGTGTCGCCGAATTTGAACTTCTCGCGGGAGGTGTAGCCGGGGCCGTCGTGGATGATTCCGGTGCCCTTGCGGGGGTCCACGAGGAGATACATCGGAATGCCCATGGCCGAGTAGTCGCGGACCTTGCCGTGGTAGTCGTTCTCAGGGCTGGACTTGGAGACGATCTCCACGACCAGAAGGACCTCGTGGGGCAGGAGTGCCGGCTTGTCGTCGTCCAGATCCGCCTCGGGGAACACCATCAGGTCCGGGTTTCGGAGCCGACCGAGGCCGACATCCTCCAAGTCCGCGCCGCCGTGGGCGATGTAGCCAGGATGAGTCCGGGGTAGTTGGGCGTTGAGCTGTCGGGCCAGGCGAATGACCGCAAGTTCGTGGCGCTTCACCGGCGACATCATCATGACGATCTCGCCGTCGGCGATCTCGACCTTCCCTATTCCCGGCACCTGCGGCAGCTGATCCGCGATCTCGCGCAGCCGGGCGTACACAGCAGGATCGATGCTCATAGCCCGGAGTTTATCGGCGGGGCCTGATACGTGATGTCAGCTTCCGGTGACCGTCCGTCGCGCTGTGAGGTGCGCCTGACGGCTGGCGTAGAGGGTGACGGCGGCGGCGAGGGCCATGGCGGTGAGGCCGACGGTGGCGGCGCCGGGCCAGCCGGTGACGTGGTAGGCGTCCGCGCCGAGCGTGCCGCCGAGGCTGTTGCCGAGGTAGTAGGCGATCAGGTAGAGGGCGGAGGCCTGGGCGCGGCCCTCGGTGGCGGTGCGGCCGACGGCGGAGGAGGCGGTGGCGTGGCCGGCGAAGAAGCCCGCGGTGATCAGGACCAGGCCGAGCAGCGCGCAGGCCAGTGAGTCGGCGAGGGAGAGCAGCAGGCCGGCGGCGGTGACGCCGATCGAGACGTAGAGGGCGCCGCGGCGGCCCAGGCGGCCGGAGAGGCGGCCGGCCGCGGCGGAGGTGCCGGTGCCGACCAGGTAGACCACGAAGATCGAGGCGGCGACCGACTCCGGCAGGTGGAACGGTGCGGAGATCAACCGGTAGCCGACGGTGTTGTAGACCGCGCCGAACACGGCCATGAACAGCATCCCGAGCGCGTACAGCCGCACCAGCAGCGGGTTGCGCAGGTGCCGGCCGACCGTACGGGCGAGCGCGCGGGCGTCCACCGGGGCCGGGGCGAAGTGCCGGGCGGCGGGAATCAGCAGCCGGAAGGCGAGCGCGGCGAGCAGCGCGAGGGCGGCGGAGGCGGCCAGGCCCCAGCGCCAGCCGAGGGCGGCGGCGGTCCAACCGGAGAGCAGCCGCCCGCCCATGCCGCCGATGCTGTTGCCGGCCACGTACAGGCCCATCGCGGAGGCCAGCGCGCTGGGGTGGACCTCTTCGGCGAGGTAGGCCATCGCGGTGGCGGGCAGTCCGGCGAGGGCGGCGCCCTGCAGGACGCGCAGGGCGACCAGGGCGGTGAGGTCGGGTGCGAAGGGCAGGGCGACGGCGAGGGCGGAGGCGACGAGGGTGGAGGCGGTCATCACCGCGGTGCGGCCGAACCGGTCGGACAGCGCACTGGCCGGGAGCAGCCCGAGGGCGAGGCCGAGGGTGGCGGCGGAGGCGGTCCAACTGGCCTGGCCGGGGGTGAGGTCGAGGTCGGCCGAGAGGATCGGCAGCAGGCCCTGGGTGGAGTAGAGCAGGACGAAGGTCGCGATCCCGGCGGCGAACAGGGCGAGGTTGGCGCGGCGGAAGTCGCGCTGGCCGGGGCGGTGGCGGTCGTCCTCGGTGGGGACGGTGGCGGCGGTGGCATCCGGGGCGGGCGCGGATGCCCTGGTACTTGAGGGCTGCATGACGTCGACCGTAGGCCCGGCCTGGTTGATGCGTCCAATGCATGAAGAGTGGATGATCGATGCACTGGCGTATGAGTCGAGGTGGTGGCGGGATGGCGGTGCCGGATGTGTCGGACGGTGCGGAGCAGCGGTACCGGGCAGCCGAGTTGGGGCCGGACGGGCCGGCCGTCCTGCTGGCGCCCCGACTGGCCCAGTTCGCCGCGGTGGCCCGGCTGGAGCACGTGACCCAGGCGGCGGCGCTGCTCGGGGTGCCGCAGCCGACGTTGTCGCGCGCGGTGGCTCGGCTGGAGGAGGAGCTGGGGGTGGACCTGCTGGCCCGTCAGGGCCGGACGGTCCGGCTGACCAGGGCGGGCCGGCTGCTGCTGGCCTCGGTGGAGCGGGCGCTGGCGGAGGTGGAGCGCGGCGCGGAGGCGGCCCGGGCCGAGGCGGACCCGGCGGTGGGGCGGGTGGCCTTCGGCTTCCTGCACACGATGGGGCCGGACGCCGTCCCGGCGCTGCTGCGCGGCTTCCGGGCGGCGCACCCGCAGGTGCGGTTCCAGCTGGTGCAGGACTACGGCATGGCGATGCTGGAGCGGCTGCGGGCGGGGGAGCTGGACCTGTGCCTGGTCGCGCCGCTGCCGGACGACCCGGCGTTCACCGCCCGCCCGCTGGACGAGCAGCGGCTGCACCTGGTCGTCCCGGCCGACCACCGGCTGGCCGGCCGGCGGCGGATCCGGCTGGCGGAGGTGGCCGAGGAGCCGTTCGTCGGGCTGGAGCAGGGGTACGGGCTGCGCATGATCACGGACGGCTTCTGTGCCGAGGCAGGGTTCACGCCCCGGCTGGCCTTCGAGGGGGAGGAGACCGAGACGCTGCGCGGGCTGGTGGCGGCCGGGCTGGGGGTGGCGCTGCTGCCGCCGGCGCTGGTGCCGCGGCCCGGGGTGGTGGAACTGGAGGTGACGGCGCCGCGGACCCGGCGGGCGATCGGCCTGGCCTGGGCGGCGGGGCGGCCGTTGACCCCTCCGGTGGCGGCGTTCCGGGACTTCGTGCTGTCCCGGCGCGGGCGGCTGCTGCACCACGACTGAGGTGGCACAACCGTGACCGGTTTGGCGGATCCTATGGACCGGTCGGTGGAATTCCGGGGTGGGTTTGGACCATTCGGTGCTGTTCGCGGTGGTGAGTCTACGCGCGTAGGGGCTATATTTCCGCAATGGAGAAGCAGATCCCCGTCACCACCGCGGGCACCGGCCCGCGTATCCCCACCCCCGACCAGATCCGCCGCGCGCCGAAGGTCCTGCTGCACGACCACCTGGACGGCGGGCTGCGTCCGGAGACCGTTGTCGAGCTGGCCGCCGCGACCGGCTACGAGGGCCTCCCGACCACCGACGTCAAGGAGCTCGGCGAGTGGTTCCGCGAGGCCGCCGACTCCGGCTCGCTGGTCCGCTACCTGGAGACCTTCGCGCACACCTGCGCCGTCATGCAGACCCGTGACGCCCTGATCAAGGTCGCCGCCGACTGCGCCGAGGACCTGGCCGCCGACGGCGTCGTGTACGCCGAGGTCCGCTACGCCCCGGAGCAGCACCTGGAGGGCGGCCTGACGCTGGACGAGGTCGTCGAGGCCGTCCAGGAGGGCTTCCGTCTGGGCGAGGCCAACGCCCGCGCGGCCGGCCACCGCATCCGCATCGGCACCCTGATCACCGCGATGCGGCACGCCGCCCGCTCGCAGGAGATCGCCGAACTGGCCAACCGCCACCGGGACCAGGGCGTCGTCGGCTTCGACATCGCGGGCGCCGAGGCCGGCTACCCCCCCACCCGCCACCAGGCCGCCTTCGACTACCTCAAGGGCGAGAACAACCACTTCACCATCCACGCCGGCGAGGCGTTCGGCCTGCCGTCGATCTGGGAGGCCCTGCAGTGCTGCGGCGCCGACCGGCTCGGTCACGGCGTGCGGATCGTCGACGACATCACGGTGAACGAGGACGGCAGCGTCGAGCTCGGCCGGCTGGCCGCGTACGTGCGTGACAAGCGCATCCCGCTGGAGATGTGCCCGACCTCCAACCTCCAGACGGCGGCGGCAAGTTCGTACGCCGAGCACCCGATCGGGCTGCTCAGTCGACTGAAGTTCCGGGTCACCGTGAACACCGACAACCGGCTGATGAGCGGCACCAGCATGAGCCAGGAGTTCGGCCACCTGGTGGATGCCTTCGGCTACACCCTGGGTGACATGGAGTGGTTCACGGTGAACGCGATGAAGTCCGCGTTCCTGCCCTTCGACGAGCGGCTGGCGATGATCAACGACGTGATCAAGCCGGGCTACGCCGAGCTCAAGGCGGAGTGGCTGTTCAGCGCGGGTACCGGCGGCAACTGAGCCGACACCCGTCCCTGCGGTCGGATGAACGCGGCGTCCAGGCATGGAAGTTGGTGTTCATCCGACTACTCACTCGGGTGAGTGAACGCCCTTTGGTTCTCGCGTAACCCTGTCACTACGGTGTGCCAGTCATTGCTGACAGGCCGTGGCGTCCGCCCGTCCGGCGGCTCCGCGCGATGTTCGGCCACCGACGACGACCCAAGGGGACGAACCATGAAGCAGGCTCTCAAGGCCGCCGGCACCGCGGCGCTCGGCATCGCGATCGCGGCGGTCGGCGCCGGCACGGCCTCCGCGGCCGCCGGCCAGGCCGCCGGCGGCCTCGGGCTGCCCACCAACGCGGTGACGAACCCCGCGGTGACCGGCGCGGTCACCGACACCGCCGCCAAGCTGCCCGACGGCGACAAGGTCGCCGGCACGCTGGGCACCCTGGCCCCGACCGTCGGTCAGGCCGCGCCCGCCGCCGCCGCCCCGATCGCCGGTGTCACCCAGCAGCGTGGCGCTCTTCCGAGCGTCCCCGGCCTGGACAAGACCCCCGTCGGTGGGCTGGCCAACACCCTGCCGGGCCTGCCGCTGGGCTGATCCGCCCAAGCCCTGCACGACGACGGGCCGCCCGCCCCCGGAGAACCCGGGAGCGGGCGGCCCGCCGTCGTGCCCGCCCGTACGGCGTCACGGCTCCTGGGGGAGCAGCACCCACAGGGCGAGGTAGATCAGGAACTGCGGGCCGGGCAGCAGGCAGGAGAGCAGGAAGATCAGGCGGACGGTCCACGGGGTCAGGCCGAAGCGCTCGGCGATCCCGGCGCAGACGCCGGCGATGACGCGGTTGTGACGGGGGCGGGCGAGACGGGCACTCATGTCGGCTCCTCGGGCTGGCGGCCCGGTCCGGCTGGTCCGGCGGGCGTACTTCCATGCTCGGCGTCCGCCGGCCCGAAAACCTCCGCCCACCAGGCGATTCTCCACCCTGACGGGTCACCGGGGAGGCGTAGGCCGGAGTCGGGGTCCGTCTCAGGGACGCCCCTGAGGCAAGGGCCCGCAGGGTGCGGGAAACCCGTTCGCAAAGCTGTACGACCGGGGGGATATGATTCCGCGGTCGCGGATGGTGGGGGGAAATTCGGCGGCGCCTGCACGGCCTCAAACGGCCCCTCACGCCTGCGATTTCGCACTCTTCTCGGGTTTTCGCCCGAACTCTTCCGTGAGGTTCCATTGCGTAGTCAGTCCCGCGGACTCCTCGCCGCAGCCGCCACCGCCGCCCTGGTCTCCGCTCTCGCCCTGGCCTCGGCCCCGGCCGCCCTCGCGACCCCGACGGCCGGTGCCGCGACCCAGGGCACCCGGGCCCAGTCCTCGCCGGTCACCGTTGCCTTCAGCGGCCTGCCGAGCACGGTCACGGCGGGTGGCACGCCGGTCGAGTTCACCGCGACCCTCAAGAACGCCACTGACCACCAGATGGATGTGCTGGGGTCGGTCTTCACCATCGCGGACACCATCGGCAGCAAGCCGAGCCAGTTCAAGCTGGAGTACCAGGCCCCCGGCACCGCGCAGTGGCGGGACGCCGAGGCGCGCGGCGGGATCAGCGGCGGCCTTTGGGACATCGACCGGAACGCCGGGCCGCACCTGGCGGCCGGCTCCGAGGCCGCCTACCGGCTGCGGCTCACCGTCACCGCCGACGCCCCGGCCGGCCGAGTGGGGGCGGGCTTCAACGCCATCGTCTCGGACCCCACCCTGCCGCCCGAGCAGCGCATCTCGAACGCGATGAGCGACTGCCCGAACCTGGTGATCGTCCCGCAGGTCACGCCGACCACTCCGGCGTCCACGCCCGCCGCCACGGCGGACGTCAAGCTCGACGGGATGCCCGCCACGTTCACGGCGGGCGGTGAGGCGAAGCCGTTCAAGCTGGTCCTCACCAACAACAGCGGCAAGGACATCCGTCTCGTGCCCGCGGTGGTGTTCCAGGGGCAGGCGGTACTCCCCTCCGGGACGGTCAAGTTCGAGTTCCAGGGGCCGAACGGCGATTGGTCGGAGGGCGCCCCCGGAGGCGACTCGGACCACCCGGCCTGGCTCTACATAGCGCTGCGGGCCGGCGGCAAGGACGCCGCCGTCATCGCCCTGCCGAAGGGCGGGACCCGGACGATCAACGTCCGGCTGGCCTTCACGAAGGACGCTCCGGCCCTCTCCGAGTCCCTGGGCGCGGTCGCCGGCAGCCTGCCCGGTGCCGGTGAGAGCGCGGCCGAGGCGTTCAGCCCGAAGGCCGACTTCAAGATCGAGGCTGCGGCGGACCCCACCGGCACCCCGGCCCCCACCTCCCCGGCCACCAGTGCGGCGCCGACCACCCCGGCCGCCACCACCGACCCGTCCACCGTCCCGGCCGTCCCGGCCGCGCAGGCCACCACCGGTGCGCCGAGCCCGGCGGCCGTCACTGAGCAGTCCGGCGACACCGCGCAGGCCGCCGTCGCCCCGGCCGCAGCGACCGGCACCCAGCTGGCCTCCACCGGCGGCGACTCCTCCGCCGCCCCGATGGCGATCACCGGCGCGACGGCGATCGCCCTTGGCGTCGGCACCCTGGTGGTGGCGCGCCGCCGCAAGGGCGCGCAGGGCGCCGGGAACTGACCCCATACGACCCGAAGGCCGGAAATGACTGGCTATGAGGTGCTGCGGGTCTTTTGCGGGCCCGACGGACGGCACGGCAACGAACTCGGTGTGGTGCGCGCCGGCGCCGCCGTGCCGGAGCGGGCGGAGCGGCAGGCCGTCGCGCGTGAACTCGGCTTCAGCGAGACGGTGTTCGTCGACGACCCGGAGCACGGGGAGATCGACATCTACACCCCGAGTGTGCGGCTGCCCTTCGCCGGTCACCCCTGCGTCGGCACGGCCTGGCTGCTCGGCGTGGACCGGCTGGTCACCGCGGCAGGCCCGGTGGCCGTCCGGCGCGAGGGCGGGCTGACCCGGATCGGCGCCCGGCCCGAGTGGGCCCCGGGGCGCACCCTGCGGCAGTACGGCTCGGCGGCCGAGGTGGACGCGCTCCGGGTGCCGCCTCCGGGGGAGTGGATCTACGCCTGGGCCTGGCAGGACGAGGCGGCCGGGACGGTCCGGGCACGGGCCTTCCCGGGCCGGGGCGACGGGATCGACGAGGACGAGGCGACCGGCGCGGCCGCCCTGCTGCTGACCGCCCGGCTCGGACGGGAGCTGACCATCACCCAGGGCCGGGGCTCGCAGCTGCTGACCGGGCCGCGTCCGGACGGGCTGATCGAGGTCGGCGGCCGGGTGGTGAAGGCGGAATCTCAGCCGACCGGCGGCGTCGGCTCCGCGTAGGCGCGCGGACGGGCCGCGGGTGCGACCGCCACCGTCGGGGCGACGGCGGCGGTCACCGGTGCGCCGGTCAGGACGGCGACCCGCGGTGCCCGCGGACTCGGCCGGCGGTCCCGCAGCAGGTGGCGCAGGCCGGGGACGAGGGCGAGGTGGGCGATCACCACGCCGATCACGGCGAACAGTATGTGGTCCACGTTGAGGACGTGCCCGGGTGTCCAGGAGGAGAGGAACTCCAGGCCGGTCGCCAGCAGGGCGGACACGCCGGTGGTGCGCAGGAAGGACGGCAGCCAGGGGGCCCGGATCCGGCCGCCAGCCAGCGGGAGCAGGACCCCGAGCGGGGCGAGCAGCAGGAACTCGCCGACCACCTGCCAGGTGGTGGAGGAGCGGAGCGAGGCGAGCGGCGTCAGGTTGGCGTCGTACACCCAGGCCACCGGCAGGGGTCTCAGCACGAGCCAGAGCGCCAGCGTCAGGTGGAGGGCCAGGCCTGCCAGCCCCGCCAGTCGGAGGGAACGGTGGACGGCCGCCGCCGGCCCCGTCTCGGTCCGCGCGCCGGAACGCTCGTCGCGTGTCCTGGTGCCATCTCGCTGCACGGGGGGAAGGACGTGAACCGGTGGCGCGGCGGTTCCACGCCGGGCGTGAACATTCCCGGACGCGCCCCTTCGCACCGCCTCCTCACTTACACGGCGAGGCCGTCGGCACCGCGCTGAACACGTTGTCCGGCGGCGGCGAACCGGGTGTCACCAGGGTGGGCGACGGGCTCGGGCTGGCGCTCGCCTTGGCCGCCGCGCCGCGGGCCGGGGTCGAGGCCGGGCCGGAGGGGGTGGCCAGGGCGGTCGGTACGTGTGGCGCGGTCGGGCAGGCGGTCCGGCTGGCGGGCGCGCCGGCGTCCACCGGTACGGCGGTCGGCCGGATGCCGCAGCCGGAGGCCAGCGCGAGCAGGAGCAGTACGCCGGCGGTGCGGCGCACGGTGGTGCGGGTGGGGGCGGTCACGTGGCGTCCTTGTCCTCGGCGGCGTCGCCGGCGGGGCGGCCCTCGGCCTCGCCCGCGGACGGCGGGGCCAGCGGCAGCGTCAGGGTGAACACCGCGCCGACCTCCCCGTTGGCCGCCGTGATCGTCCCCCCGTGGATCTGTGCGTTGGCCATCGCGATGGACAGCCCCAGACCGCTGCCCTCGGAGCGGGCGCGCCCCCGGTCGGCCTTGTAGAAGCGGTCGAAGACCAGCGGCAGCACGTCCTCCGGGATGCCGGGGCCGCTGTCGGAGACCTCGATCACGACCGAGTCCTCGGTCTGCCGGACCTTGACCCGCACCGGTGAGCCGCCGTGCTTGAGCGCGTTGCCGATCAGGTTGGCGAAGACCACGTCCAGTCGGCGCGGGTCGACCACGGCCAGGATGCCGCGGGGGGCGTCCAGTTCGACCGCGTCGTACCAGGCCCGGCCGTCGATGCAGGACATGATCAGGTCGGCGATGTCCACCTCGTCGGCGACCAGCTTGGCGGTGCCGGCGTCGAAGCGGGTCACCTCCATCAGGTTCTCCACCAGGTCGGACAGCCGCCGGGTCTCGCTCACCACGAGCCGGACGGCCGGCTCGATCATCGGGTCCAGCGACTCGGCCTCGTCCTCCAGGATGTCCGTCACCGCGGTCATCGCGGTCAGCGGGGTGCGCAGCTCGTGGGACATGTCGGCGACGAACCGCCGGCTCTGCGCCTCGCGCGCGCTCAGCTCCTCGACCTGCTCGTGCAGCGACTCCGCGGCCCGGTTGAACGTCCGCGCCAGGTCCGCGAGTTCGTCGGAGCCCTCGACCTCCAGTCGGGTGTCCAGGTGCCCCTCGCCGAGCCGCCGGGCGGCCTCGCCGAGCCGCTTGACCGGCCGCAGCACGGTCGCCGAGGCGGCCTGGGCGAGCAGCGCCGAGCCGATCAGCGCGAGCAGCGTCGCGATGGCCAGCGACCAGCCCAGGGTGTTGAGGTCGGCCCGCTCGTTCTCCAGCGACTTGAAGACGTACGCCGTCGGGCCGTTCGGCACCACCTTGGTGCCGCCGATCACGAACGGGTGACCCTCCAGGCTCTGCCGCTGCCAGTACAGGTGGTACGGGTACGGGTTGCTCTCGCTGACCTCGCGCGGCTTGGCGACGGTGGACTGCAGCGCCGCCGGCACGTCGGCCAGCGTGTAGTGCTGCGGGTCGGAGGAGGCCGGACACTCCGGGTGCGCCGGGTCGACCACCACCACGTCGTAACTCAGGCCGGAGCTCGCGACGTTGGAGGCCAGCGTGGCGAGCTCCGGGCAACTGGCGTTCAGCGGCAGGTCGGAGACGTTGCGGCTGAGCGAGACCCGGAAGTCGTTCAGCGCGGTGTCCTGGGCACGCTTGAGCACCGCGTCGCGGTTCAGCCAGTACGCGATGCCGGAGGCCGAGACAGCGGCGAGCAGCGCGACCGCCGCGAACACCGCGATCAGCCGCACCCGCAGGGAGCGCAGCTTCCGCCACCGGCCCGCGGAGAACCGTCGGGCAGTCTGCTGATGATCAGTCACAAGAGCCTGTCGTCGTACGGGAGTTCAGAATGCCTGGAGTGCGTGGTCAGACCGTCGGCGGGTCCAGTCGGTAACCGACGCCGCGCACGGTGCGGATCAGCGTCGGAGCGGACGGTACGTCCTCGACCTTCGCCCGCAGCCGCTGCACACAGGCGTCCACCAGACGCGAGTCGCCGAGGTAGTCGTGCTCCCAGACCAGCCGCAGCAACTGCTGGCGGGAGAGGGCCTGACCGGGCCGGCGGCTGAGCTCCAGCAGCAGCCGCAGCTCGGTCGGGGTGAGCTGGAGGTCCTGCCCGTCCTTGGTGACGGTCATCGCCGCCCGGTCGATCACCACGCTGCCGTACGCGGAGGAGTCCGAGCTCTCCCGCTCCCCGCGCCGCAGCACCGCCCGGATCCGGGCGTCCAGGACGCGCGGCTGCACCGGCTTCACCACGTAGTCGTCCGCGCCGGACTCCAGGCCCACGACCACGTCGATGTCGTCCGAACGCGCGGTGAGCAGGATGATCGGCAGCTGGTCGGTGCGGCGGATCCGGCGGCACACCTCGAAGCCGTCGATCCCGGGCAGCATCACGTCCAGCACGATCAGGTCGGGCCGCTGCTCCTTGAAGAGCTTCAGACCGTCCTCACCGGAGGCGGCGGTGGCCACGCGGTGGCCCTGGCGGGTGAGGGCGAGTTCGAGGCCGGTCCGGATGGCGTCGTCGTCCTCGATCAGTAGGAGGAAAGGCACGGCCCCATTTTGGCTCACCGGCGGCGGCGAATCACCCCCCGGACCGGTCACCGCCCGTACGGGAACCGGAAGGACGGCTACCGGCGTCCGGTAGGGGGGAGGCGGACCGGGACGAAAGGCCCGCCCCTGTGACACCCCTGTGACAGTCGGCGGACAGCGCCATCACAACCGGCGGGCAGGATTTTCCGTGTCGCCGCAGGACAGCGGGCCGCAAGGGCCGGCTGGAGGGCGGCAACAGGAACCGCTCGTACCGACCCAGGGGGCGCACGATGAACGCCACGCTTCAGACCCGGACCAACCCGGCTCTCCGCACCGCGCGTTCCTCAGCGACCACCCATCGGACCCGGTACGAGATCAGGACCGACGAGAACTCCGGTGCCGTAACCGTACGGGGGTGCGCGCACAGCACCGGTGGAAACCCTGTCGCACGCCGGGTGAGCGGCGGCGGCAGGACGGGGGAGCTGTACGGGATCGGCCGACTGGGGAGTGCGGTCGACTCCGCCAACACCCTCACGCTGCGGGGGATCCTCCCCGTCCGCGTCGAGGGCAAGGACGCCCTGGGGGGTAATGGGGGAACCAGGGGAACCGGGGGGAACAACGGCCTGCGGACGGTCGGTTCGGGGGAGCCGACCGGCCGCGAGGCCGCCGGTGCGACGCTGCTGCGGCTGAACCCCGCACCGGCCCGCACCACCGAGGCGGGACAGGGAGACGCGCAGGGGGAGCACTCGGCCGTCGCGGAGGACCACATCACGGAGTTCACCGCGTACGTGCGCGAGCGCCGCGCCTCCCTGTACGCCACGGCGTACCACCTGACCGGTGACCGCTACGAGGCCGAGGACCTGCTGCAGAGCGCGCTCTTCAGCACCTACCGGGCCTGGGGCCGGATCACCGACAAGGCCGCGGTCGGCGGGTACCTCCGCCGCACCATGACCAACCTGCACATCTCCGCCTGGCGGCGCCGCAAGGTCAACGAGTACCCGACCGAGGAGCTGCCGGAGACGGCCGGCGACACCGACGCGATGGGCGGCACCGAGCTGCGCACCGTGCTCTGGCAGGCGCTGGCGAAGCTGCCGGAGAACCAGCGGACCATGCTGGTGCTGCGGTACTACGAGGGCAAGACCGACCCGGAGATCGCCGACGTGCTGGGGATCAGCGTCGGCACGGTCAAGAGCAGCATCTGGCGCGCCCTGCGCCGGCTGCGCGACGACGAGCACCTGAACAAGTCGGGCGACACCGTCCGGGCGTTCGGCGAGCTGGTCGCGTAGGACTCACGGAGGACTACGGAGGACTCCCGTCGGGGGACGGGTAGCGGACGGTTGCGGTTCGGGGGCACCGACTCGGGGGAGCGGGTGCCAGTGGGGAGCCGAGAGCCGTTCGGGAAGGCGACGGGCCCGGTGCGGGGGAGACGCACCGGGCCCGTCGTCGCTGTTCGGTGGATGCCCCAGGGCCTCAGACCGCCGAGAGCTCGCGCCGCCCGGCCGCCGCGCGGACCCGGCGGTAGGCCTCCGGCCCGGTGCACGGGTACGAGCCCAGCGAGACCTGCCGCCCGACGATGGAGCGCTCGGCCCGCATCAGCCGGAATCCCCGGCGCAGCAGCAACGGCAGCGACTTGCGGCCCTCGCGGACGTCCCGGCGCAGCCGGCGCCAGGCCGTGGTGAGCGCGCCGTTGCGCAGGCACAGGGCGTCGCCCAGCAGGCCCTCGGCGGCGCACTCCGCGACGATCTCGGCGGCGAAGATGCCCTCCGCGATGAACGCGGTCGCGCGGCCCAGCTCCAGGCCGCGGGTGGCGATCCGGCCGTTGTCCGGGATCGAGTACACCGGCACGTCCGCGCGCCCGTGCTCGTACAGCGCGCGGATCGCGGCGACGGCCTGGTCACGGTGCCAGGCGAGCGGGGAGTCCCAGTCCACGGCGCCGTCCGGCAGCCGGGGCAGGGTCGGGTCGTCCCCGTCCTTGTAGAAGTCGTCCAGCTGGAGCACCGGCAAGCCGCTGCGCTCGGCGAGCGAGGACTTCCCCGATCCGGAGGGTCCGGAGAGCAGGATCACCCGGGCATGGGCCGGCGGGGCGGGATTCATGGGGGAGTCACTCACGGGACACCAGTCTGACGCATCCCGGCCGGTTGCCGAAACCAGTGCGCTCAGAACTTCCGGGCCGCCGGGGCGACCAGGGCGGGGTGGATCACCGGCGGGTAGCGGCCGTCGACGAAAGCCGCCGGAACACCGACGGACCCGCGCCAGGGGGGAGAGGCGCGGGTCCGTCCAATGACCGTCCGGGCCCCGGGGGGGAGAGGGCACTGGGGACGGCCAGTCTGTGGAGTTGTCAACCGGTTGGTGGCGGAGGGTCAGATCCCCATCGGGTGCCAGACCGTCTTCGTCTCCAGGAACGAGAGTAGCCGGTCCGTTCCGGGCGCATCCGTCCAGTCCTGGGCGAACGGGTCCAGCTCCGGACGGACCACCCGCTTCAGGGTATCCGCGGCGGCGGCTTCCAGGGCGGGCGCCGCGCCGGGGCCGTCGGAGGCGATGGCCCCGGTGAGGTCCAGCGCGTTGACGTCCTGGTGCGAGGCCAGCGTGGGGGCGATGTCCGCGGTCCGGCCCGAGATGATGTTGACCACGCCGCCCGGGACGTCCGAGGTGGCCAGCACCTCGCCCAGCGACAGCGCGGGCAGCGGGGCGTCCGCGGCGGCCGCGACCACGACCGTGTTGCCGGTGGCGATCGCCGGGGCGATCACCGAGACCAGGCCGAGCAACGAGTGCCCGTACCCGGCCTGCGGCGCGACGATCCCGACCACGCCGGTCGGCTCCGGGGTGGACAGGTTGAAGTACGGCCCGGCCACCGGGTTGGCGCCGCCCGCGATCTGGGCGACCTTGTCCGTCCAGCCCGCGTACCAGACCCAGCGGTCGATCGCGGCGTCCACCAGCGCGGCGGCCTTCTTCGGGCCGATGCCCTCGGAGACGGCCACCTCGGCGGCGAACTGCTCGCGCCGGCCCTGCAGCATCTCGGCCACCCGGTACAGCACCTGGCCGCGGTTGTACGCGGTGGTGCCGGCCCAGCCCTTGACCGCCGCGCGGGCGGCCACGACGGCGTCGCGGGCGTCCTTGCGGGTGCCCAGCGGGGCGTTGGCGAGCCACTCGCCCTTTGCGTCGGTCACCTCGTACACCCGCCCGCTCTCGGAGCGCGGGAACTTCCCGCCGACGTACAGCTTGTAGGTCTTGAGGACGTCAAGACGCGCGAAGGTCGTGTCAGACATCGAGGTAGGCCTCCAGACCGTGGCGGCCACCCTCGCGGCCGTAGCCCGACTCCTTGTAGCCGCCGAACGGCGAGGTCGGGTCGAACTTGTTGAAGGTGTTGGCCCAGACCACACCGGCCTTGAGCTTGTTGGCCATCCAGAGGATGCGCGAGCCCTTCTCCGTCCAGATGCCGGCGGAGAGGCCGTACGGGGTGTTGTTGGCCTTCGCGACCGCCTCGTCGGGGGTGCGGAAGGTCAGCACCGACAGGACCGGGCCGAAGATCTCCTCCTGGGCGATCCGGTGGGCCTGGCTGACGCCGGTGAACAGGGTCGGCTTGAACCAGAAGCCGGTGCCCGGCAGCTCGCAGGCCGGCGACCAGCGCTCGGCACCCTCGGCCTCGCCGGCCTCGGTCAGCGCGGTGATCCGGGCCAGCTGCTCGGCCGAGTTGATGGCGCCGATGTCGGTGTTCTTGTCCAGCGGGTCGCCGACCCGCAGGGTGCCCATCCGGCGCTTCAGGGCCTCCAGCAGCTCGTCCTGGATCGACTCCTGGACCAGCAGGCGCGAGCCCGCGCAGCAGACGTGGCCCTGGTTGAAGAAGATGCCGTTGACGATGCCCTCGACCGCCTCGTCGATCGGCGCGTCGTCGAAGACGATGTTCGCGGCCTTGCCGCCCAGCTCCAGCGAGAGCTTCTTGCGGGTGCCGGCCAGCTGCTTGGCGATGGCCCGGCCGACCTGGGTGGAGCCGGTGAAGGCGACCTTGTTGACGTCCGGGTGCGCGGTCAGCGCGGCGCCGGTGCGGCCGTCACCGGTGACGATGTTGACGACGCCCTTCGGCAGACCGGCCTGGCGGCAGATCTCGGCGAAGCGCAGCGCGGTCAGCGGGGTGGTCTCGGCCGGCTTGAGGACGACCGTGTTGCCGGTCGCCAGCGCGGGCGCGATCTTCCACGCCAGCATCATCAGCGGGAAGTTCCACGGGATGACCTGGCCGGCCACGCCCAGCGGCTTCGGGTTCGGGCCGAAGCCCGCGTAGTCCAGCTTGTCCGCCCAGCCCGCGTAGTAGAAGAACCACGCGGCGACGGTCGGGATGTCGAAGTCGCGGGTCTCGCGGATCGGCTTGCCGTTGTCGATCGACTCCAGCACGGCCAGCTCGCGGCTGCGCTCCTGGACGATCCGGGCGATCCGGAACAGGTACTTGGCGCGCTCGCTGCCGGGCAGCGCCGACCAGTCCGCGAAGGCCTTGCGGGCGGCGGCGACGGCGCGGTCCACGTCCTCGTCGGTGCCCTGGGCGAACTCGGCGAGCACCTGCTCGGTGGCCGGGTTGACCGTCTTCAGGGCCTCGCTGCCGGAGGAGTCGACGAACTCGCCGCCGATGAAGTGGCCGTACGAGGTGGCGATGTCACCCGCGGCGGCGGGGGACTCGGGGGCCGGTGCGTACTCGAAGAGGCCGGCCTTGCGCACGGGCTCCTCGATGTTCTTCTTCTTGGCCATGGTGATCAGTCCACCGTCACGTAGTCGGGGCCGGAGTAGCGTCCGGTGGCGAGCTTCTGGCGCTGCATCAGCAGGTCGTTGAGCAGGCTGGAGGCGCCGAAGCGGAACCAGTGCGGGGTCAGCCAGTCGTCGCCGAGGGTCTCGTTGACCATCACCAGGTACTTCATCGCGTCCTTGGTGGTCTTGATGCCGCCGGCGGGCTTCACGCCGACCTGGACGCCGGTCTGCGCGCGGAAGTCGCGGACCGCCTCCAGCATCAGCAGGGTGACCGGCGGGGTCGCGTTGACGGCGACCTTGCCGGTGGAGGTCTTGATGAAGTCGGCACCGGCCAGCATCGCCAGCCAGGAGACGCGACGCACGTTGTCGTACGTCTGCAGCTCGCCGGTCTCGAAGATCACCTTGAGGTGGGCGTAGCTGCCGTCGGCGCGCTTGCACGCCTCCTTGACGGCGACGATCTCGTTGAAGACGTCGAGGTAGCGGCCGGAGAGGAAGGCGCCGCGGTCGATCACCATGTCGATCTCGTCGGCACCCGCGGCCACCGCGTCGGCGGTGTCGGCGAGCTTGACCGGGAGGGCGGCGCGGCCAGCCGGGAAGGCGGTGGCCACGGAGGCGACCTGGATGTCGGTGCCGCGCAGGGCGTCCTTCGCGGTGGCGACCATGTCGGGGTAGACACAGATGGCGGCGACGCGCGGGGTGGTCGGGTCGGTCGGGTCGGGGGTCCTGCCCTTCGCGCACAGGGCGCGCACCTTGCCGACCGTGTCCGCGCCCTCCAGCGTGGTCAGGTCGATCATGGAGATCGCCAGGTCGATGGCATTGGCCTTCGCCGTGGTCTTGATCGAGCGGGTACCGAGGGCGGCGGCACGCGCCTCAAGGCCGACCTGGTCGACGCCGGGCAGGCCGTGCAGGAAGCGGCGGAGTGAGGCCTCGGACGCCGCAACGTCCGCGAGGCCGCTGCCCGCAACGCCGGGGGCATTGGCTGCAACAGTGGACATAGTCACCAGAGCAGCATATCTACGCGCGTAGTCGACCGCTAGGGCGCCCGCCATTCGTGGCCGGACCGAGACCTGCTGGTGAGGGGCATGGGGCAGAATCGATGCCATGACCGAATCCGACGGCAAGCCCCACCAGGGCTCGGCCGCCCCCGACGGGGAGCCCGAGTACGCGGACCGAGTTTACCGCTCCGTCCCCGGCGTCATCTCCGGCGTGTTCCTGCTGGTCGTCGCCGCCTGGCTGATCGGCGACGCGGTGGTGACCGGCACCGGGAAGACCCCGTACGTCGCCCTCGCGGCCGTCCCGGTGTTCGCCCTGCCGGTGATCGCCTACACGCTGCGCCCGGCGGTGCTGGCCAACAGGAGCCGCCTGCTCGTCCGCAACCCGTGGCGGACCATCACCGCCCCCTGGGCCTCGGTGGACGCCCTGCGCTCGGGCTACTCGGTCGAGCTCCTCGCCGGCGGCAAGAAGTACCAGGTCTGGGCCGTCCCGGTGTCCCTGCGCCAGCGCAAGCGCGCCACCCGCGCCCAGACCCGCGGCGCCGCCGAGCACGCCTCCCGGATGGGCATGGTCTTCGGCCGTCAGACCAACCCGGTGGTCCAGGGCTCCCCGGACCCCACCCGCGCCTGGTCCGACCAGATCACCGACGTCCTCCAGGGGATGGCCGAGCGCAACGCCACCCGCCCCGACGCCGCCGGCCCCGTCGTCGTCCAGTGGTGCTGGTGGGTCATCGCCCCCACCCTGGCCGGCCTGGTCGCCCTGATCACGGTGATCACGGTCTGACCTGACGAACGCAACGAAAGGGCCCGCCGGTGTGTACCGGCGGGCCCTTTCCCGCGGGTGGGTCAGATGCCCGCGGCCTGGGCGAGGTCCTGCTTGACGGCGGCGAGGAGTTCGGCGGCGCGGGTGCGGGTGGCGGCGAGGTCGGCCGCGGTGGCGACCGGGAGGACGACCTCCAGGTAGCACTTGAGCTTGGGCTCGGTGCCGGAGGGGCGGACCACGATGCGGGCGGAGCGGACGGACTCGCCGGCGAGGTAGTAGCGCAGGCCGTCGGTCGGGGGCAGGTCGGCGGAGCCGGCCGAGAGGTCGTCGGCACGGGTGACGGTCAGGCCGGCCAGGACGGTCGGGGGCCGTTCGCGCAGGCGGCGCATGGCGTCGGCGATCAGCGAGAGGTCGTGGACCCGGACGGAGAGCTGGTCGGTGGCGTGCAGGCCGTGCTCCAGCGCCAGGTCGTCCAGCAGGTCGGTCAGGGTCCGGCCGGACTTCTTGAGGGTCGCGGCGAGCTCGGCGACCAGCAGGGCGGCGGTGATGCCGTCCTTGTCCCGGACGCCCTCCGGGTCGACGCAGTAGCCGAGCGCCTCCTCGTAGCCGTAGCGCAGGCCCTCGGCGCGGGAGATCCACTTGAAGCCGGTCAGCGTCTCGGCGTAGCCCAGGCCCGCCGCCTCGGCGATCCGGCCGAGCAGGGTGGCGGAGACGATGGTGGTGGCGAAGGTGCCCTCGGCCTTCTTGGCGACCAGGGCGGAGCCGAGCAGCGCGCCGACCTCGTCGCCGCGCAGCATCCGCCAGTCGGAGGTGCCGTTGCCGCTGCCGGCCGCGTTGGCGTTGGTGGGGACGGCCACCGCGCAGCGGTCCGCGTCCGGGTCGTTGGCGATCACGATGTCCGGGCCGACCTCGGCCGCGGTGCGGAAGGCGAGGTCCATCGCCCCCGGCTCCTCCGGGTTGGGGAAGGCCACGGTCGGGAAGTCCGGGTCGGGCTCGGCCTGCTCGGCGACCACGGTGGGCGCCGGGAAGCCGGCCCGGCGGAAGGCGGCGACCAGGGTGTCGCGGCCGACGCCGTGCATCGGGGTGTAGACCACGTCCAGCTCGCGCGGGCTGTGCTCGTCGACGATGGAGACGGCCCGGGTCAGGTAGGCCTCGATGACGTCCTCGCCGAGCACCTCCCAGCCCTCCTCGGCGCGCGGGACGTCGTTCAGCGAGCCGATCGCGTCGATCTCGGCGGCGATCCCGGCGTCGGCCGGCGGGACGATCTGCGAGCCGTCGCCCAGGTAGACCTTGTAGCCGTTGTCCTGCGGCGGGTTGTGGCTGGCGGTGACGGTCACTCCGGCGGCCGCACCCAGATGGCGGATGGCGAAGGCGAGCACCGGGGTCGGCAGCGGGCGCGGCAGCAGCGCGGCGCGCAGGCCGGCGGCGACCACCACGGCGGCGGTGTCGCGGGCGAAGTCGTACGACTTGTACCGGGCGTCGTAGCCGATGACGACCAGGTCGCCCAGGTTCTCCTTCTTGACGTACGCGACCAGGCCGGCGGCGGCCCGGATCACCACGGCGCGGTTCATCCGCATCGGGCCGGCGCCGAGTTCGCCGCGCAGGCCGGCGGTGCCGAACTGGAGGCGGTCGGCGAAGCGCTCGGTGAGCTCGGCCCACGCGAGCTTGCTGTCCGTCTCGGCCTCCGGGGCCTCGGCCCGGGCCATCAGGGCGGTCAGCTCTTCGCGGGTCTGCGGGTCGGGGTCCTCGGCCAGCCAGGTCCGGGCCCGGGCGAGGAGGTCGGTGGTGGGTGCCTGCGTCATCCCAACTCCTTGAGTGAATACCCGGGACACGGCCCGGAGCGTCTGAACGGGTGAAACTCTCTGTGTTTCCTCGGTTGCGACAAGTATTCGCCGAGGTCTACCACCGGATTGGCGGGAAGTCAGGTCCGTGGAGCTGGTGTAGAGCCGGTGGGCGGCACACCGTCCCTCGCCGGTGATCCGGGCCGGCAACCGGCAGTGAAGCAGAAGTGCCCGCTCGCGAGAGGGAGCGGCCGCGACTTCGGTCGCGGCGAGGTCAAGTCGCCCGCTCCATCGGGTGGCATGCGGACGGGGCCCGCGGGAAGGCGTGATCAGCGGATCACGCCGCCCGTGGGCCCCGTCACTCATGATTCTGCGCCCGGCAGGCGTCAGATCCGCTCCAGGACCTTCGCCAGCAGCTCGCCCATGCGCTCGGCGGAGGCCTTGCCGGCCTCCAGCACCTCTTCGTGGTTGAGCGGCTCGCCGGTCATGCCGGCGGCCAGGTTGGTGACCAGGGAGATGCCGAGCACCTCGGAGCCGGCCTCGCGGGCGGCGATGGCCTCCAGGGTGGTGGACATGCCGACCAGCTCGCCGCCGATCACCCGGGCCATGTTGACCTCGGCCGGGGTCTCGTAGTGCGGGCCGCGGAACTGGACGTAGACGGCCTCGTCCAGGGACGGGTCGACCTCGTGGCACAGGGCGCGCAGGCGCTTGGAGTACAGGTCGGTGAGGTCGACGAAGTTGGCGCCGACGATCGGGGAGTCCGCGGTCAGGTTGATGTGGTCGCGGATCAGCACCGGCTGGCCGGGCACCCAGCCCTCGCGCAGGCCGCCACAGCCGTTGGTGAGGACGATGATGCCGCAGCCGGCCGCGGCGGCGGTGCGCACGCCGTGGACGACGGTGGCCACGCCGTGGCCCTCGTAGTAGTGGTTGCGGCCGAGGAAGATCAGGGCGCGCTTGTCGCCGATCTTCACCGAGCGGATCTTGCCGGCGTGGCCGGCGACGGCGGGGGCGGGGAAGCCCGGGAGCTCGGTGACCGGGAACTCGGCCACGGTCTCGCCCAGGGCGTCGGCGGCCGGCACCCAGCCGGAGCCCATCACCAGGGCGACGTCGTGCCGCTCGGCACCGGTCAGCTCGCGCAGGCGCTCGGCGGCGGCCTGGGCGGCGGCGTAGGGGTCGGTGGAGACGACCGACTGAGGAGAAGCGTTCACGGATCCGAGGATAGACGGGAATCGGCTACGCGCGTAGAAATTCCGGTGCGGCATGCCGGATCGTTACCCGGTTGACCCGAAAACACAGCTCGGTGGCGTTTTCGGGTGACCGGGCTTGTCAGTACGTACAGAAAGAAGAGCGACCGGAAGAGCCCGGTGTCAGCACGGCCGGTGACGCAGGTCCATCACGTAGTCGTGCGGGGCGCCGGCGCTCTCCGCGGCGTCGGCGATGAGGCCGAGGTAGCGGGCCGCGGGCAGGCCGCCCTCGTAGTCGTTGAGCACGTACGTCCAGACCGGGATGTCGCCGTCCAGGGTGTGCGCGCGCAGCTTGATCTTGCGGTAGATGCCGAGCTGGACGCCCTCCCAGCGGTCCAGGCCCTCCTCGTCCATCGGCGCGATGTCGTAGAGCGAGACGAAGACCTGGTCCTTCTCGTCCTCGACCACGGTGGCCAGCGAGCCCTCCCAGCCGAGCTGCTCACCGCCGAAGGTGAGCCGCCAGCCGTCCAGCCACCCCGTGCCGCGCAGCGGGGAGTGCGGGGCTCGGCGGGTCATCTGCCGGGCATCGAGGTTGGTGGCATACGCGGCGTAAAGGGGCATGGGGGTCAGCGTAGCCCGGTCGGTGCACGCAGCGGGGCGACTGGGAACGAGCCCCCGGCGCTCGTGCGGAGCCAGGACCCCGTTGTGGCGGCACTCTCGGCGTGCGGGACAATGGTGAGCGTGACTCGGATCGTGATCATCGGTGGCGGACCCGGCGGCTACGAGGCGGCGCTGGTCGCCGCTCAGCTCGGCGCGGAGGTGACCGTCGTCGACCGCGACGGTCTGGGCGGATCGGCGGTGCTCACGGACTGCGTGCCGTCGAAGACCCTGATCGCGACCGCGGAGGTGATGACCACCTTCGACAGCTCGTACGAGGAGCTGGGCATCACGGTCGCCCGGGACGGCGACGGCGAGGGTCGGCCGGAGAAGGTCATCGGCGTGGACCTGGGCAAGGTCAACCGCCGTGTGAAGCGCCTGGCGATCGCGCAGTCCCACGACATCACCCAGTCCGTCACCCGCGCCGGGGTCACCGTGCTGCGCGGCCGCGGCCGGCTCGGCGCCGGCGGGCAGGCCGTGGACGGCTCCCGCGAGGTGCTGGTGGACGCGCCCGACGGCAGCGTCCAGTCGCTGCGCGCCGACGCCGTGCTGATCGCCACCGGCGCCCACCCGCGCGAACTGCCGGACGCCCAGCCGGACGGTGAGCGGATCCTCACCTGGACCCAGGTGTACGACCTGGAGGAGCTGCCCCGCGAGCTGATCGTGGTCGGCTCCGGTGTGACCGGCGCCGAGTTCGCCGGCGCCTACCAGGCGCTCGGTTCCAAGGTCACCCTGGTGTCCAGCCGCGACCGGGTGCTGCCGGGTGAGGACCCGGACGCCGCCGAGGTGCTGGAGGACGTCTTCCGGCGCCGCGGCATGAACGTGATGAGCCGCTCGCGCGCCGAGAGTGCCAAGCGGATCGGCGACCGGGTCGAGGTGACCCTCTCCGACGGCACGGTGATCGAGGGCACCCACTGCCTGATGGCGGTCGGTTCGATCCCCAACACGGCCGACATGGGCCTGGAGGGGGCTGGGGTCAAGCTCAACGACTGGGGCCAGATCCGGGTCGACCGGGTCTCCCGCACCAGCGCCCCGGGCGTGTACGCGGCAGGTGACTGCACCGGCGTCTTCATGCTCGCCTCGGTGGCGGCCATGCAGGGCCGGATCGCGATGTACCACGCGCTCGGTGACGCGGTGCAGCCGCTGGACCTCAAGACCGTGGCCTCCAACGTCTTCACCGACCCGGAGATCGCCACCGTCGGCTACACCGCCGCCGACGTGGAGTGCGGCAAGATGGACGCCGTCGTGGTCAAGCTGCCGCTGCGCGGCAACCCGCGGGCGAAGATGCAGGGCATCCGGGACGGCTTCGTGAAGCTGTTCTGCCGCCCGGGCACCGGCATCGTGGTCGGCGGCGTGGTCGTCGCCCCACGAGCCAGCGAGCTGATCCACCCGATCTCGCTCGCGGTGGACGCCAATCTGACCGTCGAACAGGTGGCCAGCGGCTTCACCGTCTACCCGTCCGTCTCCGGCTCGACCGCCGAGGCCGCCCGGCAGCTGCACATCCGCAAGCGGGCCGACGGCGAATCCTGAGCTCAAGGCGTGAAGTTGAGGGCGGCTGCCGATCGGCGGCCGCCCTTCGCGCATGGGTGATCGTCACCCGGACGGCAGGCGCGGTCCGGGTTATTGACGGCGCGTATTGTACGGTCACGCGCCGCTCGTGCGTGAGCAATTCCAGCTACTAGCTGCAAACGCCTGAAAGCAGACGGTCATGCAGGTTACCGTCGGTTCTGTGTTTGCAGCAGAACGTCGCCAGTTGATCCTCGAAATGGTGCGCGCCAACGGAGCGGTCTCGCTCCGGGAGTTGGCCCGCGTCGTCCAGACCTCCGAAGTGACCGTGCGCCGCGACGTGCGGGCGCTGGAGGCAGAAGGGCTCCTCGACCGCCGGCACGGCGGCGCGGTGCTCCCCGGCGGCTTCAGCCGCGAACCCGGCTACCCGCAGAAGACCCACCTGTCCGCGGCGGAGAAGAGCGCCATCGCGGACCTCGCCGCCGGGCTGGTGGAGGAGGGCGACGCGGTGGTGGTCGGCGCCGGCACCACCACCCAGGAGCTGGCCCGCAGGCTGGCCCGGGTGCCCGGCCTGACCGTGGTCACCAACTCGCTGCTGGTCGCCCAGGCGCTGGCGCACGCCAACCGGGTCGAGGTGGTGATGACCGGCGGCACCCTGCGCGGCTCCAACTACGCCCTGGTGGGCAGCGGCGCCGAGCAGTCGCTGCAGGGGCTGCGGGTCACCAAGGCCTTCATCTCCGGCAGCGGGCTGACCGCCGAGCGCGGGCTGTCGACCGCGAACATGCTGTCCGCGAGCGTGGACCGGGCAATGGTGCTGGCGGCCGCCGAGGTCATCGTCCTCGCCGACCACACCAAGCTCGGCGCGGCCGGCATGTTCCAGACCGTCGCCACCGAGACCATCACCCGGCTGGTCACCGACGAGCAGGCCGCCGCCGACGACGCCACCGCCCGCGAGCTGGACGCGCTGGCCGACTGCGGGGTGCAGATCGACCTGGCGCCGTTCGGCGCGGCCCCCGGCGGCGACGCCCCGGTGCACGGCACCGGCAGCGGCCCGGTCCACCAGACCCAGCCGGGCCCGATGGGCCGCCGCCCCGCCCCGGCCCCCGGCGGCGCCCCGCTGCCCGGCCAGCGCCGCCCCGGCGCGCACGGCGGGCCGGTCGGCCCGGGCGGGATGCCGGTCCGGCTGGCCGAGCTGGGCCTGCCGCGCGGGCGCTGAGCCCGTCCCCCCGTACGACCGGAGAACGCGACCGGTCCGCACACCCCGAAGGGCGTACGGACCGGTCGGTGGCTGACGGACTTGGCGTCAGTCCTTGATCTCGCACAGCGCGGCGCCGCTGCTGACGCTCGCGCCCACCTCGGCCTTGAGGCCGACGATGGTGCCCGACTTGTGGGCGTTCAGCGGCTGCTCCATCTTCATCGCCTCCAGGACCACGATCAGCTCGCCCTCGGCGACGACCTGGCCCTCCTCGACGGCGACCTTGACGATGGTGCCCTGCATCGGCGAGGCCAGGGTGTCACCGCTGACGGCCGAACCGGCCTTCTTGGCGCCCACCCGGCGCTTGGCCTTGGCCGCGCCCGTGGCACCGGCTGCCGGGGCCGCCGCGACGCCCAGGGAGGACGGCAGCGAGACCTCGATCCGCTTGCCGCCGACCTCGACGACCACGGTCTCCCGGGTCTCGGTCTCCTCGGCCTCGCCGGCCGCGCCCGCGAACGCCGGGATCGTGTTGTTGAACTCGGTCTCGATCCAGCGGGTGTAGACCGTGAACGGCTCGTCGCTGCCGTGCACCTCGGGCGCGAACGCCGGGTCGGTGACGACCGCCTGGTGGAACGGGATGGCGGTGGCCATGCCCTCGACCTTGAACTCGTTCAGCGCGCGCTTGGCGCGCTCCAGGGCCTGCTTGCGGTCGCGGCCGGAGACGATCAGCTTGGCCAGCAGCGAGTCCCAGGCGGGGCCGATGACCGAGCCGGTCTCCACGCCGGAGTCCAGGCGGACACCCGGGCCGGACGGCGGGGCGAACAGCGTCACGGTGCCGGGCGCGGGCAGGAAGCCCCGGCCCGGGTCCTCGCCGTTGATGCGGAACTCGAAGGAGTGGCCGCGCACCTCCGGGTCGCCGTAGCCGAGCTCCTCGCCGTCGGCGATCCGGAACATCTCGCGGACCAGGTCGATCCCGGTGACCTCCTCGGTGACCGGGTGCTCCACCTGCAGACGGGTGTTGACCTCCAGGAAGGAGATCGTGCCGTCCGTCGCCACCAGGAACTCGCAGGTCCCGGCGCCCTCGTAGCCGGCCTCCTTCAGGATGGCCTTGGACGCGCGGTACAGCTCGGCGTTCTGCTCGGGGGTCAGGAACGGCGCGGGCGCCTCCTCGACCAGCTTCTGGTGCCGGCGCTGCAGCGAGCAGTCACGGGTGGAGACGACCACCACGTTGCCGTGCTTGTCCGCGAGGCACTGGGTCTCCACGTGCCGCGGGTTGTCCAGGTAGCGCTCGACGAAGCACTCGCCGCGGCCGAAGGCGGCGACCGCCTCGCGGACCGCCGACTCGTACAGCTCCGGGATCTCCTCCAGGGTGCGGGCGACCTTGAGGCCGCGGCCGCCGCCGCCGAACGCCGCCTTGATGGCGACGGGCAGGCCGTGCTCCCGGGCGAAGGCGACGACCTCGTCGGCGCCCGAGACCGGGTCCGGGGTGCCGGCCACCAGGGGGGCGCCGGCGCGCTGGGCGACGTGGCGGGCGGTGACCTTGTCACCGAGGTCGCGGATGGCCTGCGGCGGCGGGCCGATCCAGGTCAGGCCCGCGTCGATGACGGCCTGGGCGAAGTCGGCGTTCTCCGACAGGAACCCGTAGCCGGGGTGGACGGCGTCGGCGCCGGCGTCCTCGGCGGCCTTGAGGACCTTGGCGATGTCCAGGTAACTGGTGCCGGGGGTGTCACCGCCCAGCGCGTAAGCCTCGTCGGCCGCGCGGACGTGCAGCGCATCCCGGTCCGGCTCGGCGTAGACGGCGACGCTGGCGATACCGGCGTCCGAGCAGGCCCGGGCGACGCGGACGGCGATTTCCCCGCGGTTGGCGATGAGCACCTTGCGCACTGTGGCTCCCTTCTTGAACCTCGTTGAGTTTATGGATTCCTGGGCAGTACCGGCGAGTAGCCCCAGGTTGTGAACTATCCCACACGCTCGGTGATGGGAATCGCGGCCCCCGACGCCGCCCCTTTGGCGACTTCGCAGGTCGCGGCCGATGCGGTGGGACCGCTGTGGTCGACGGTGGGTGACCGGGCGGCGGCGTGGCGGGACGGTGTCATGGGACACACCTTCCCTCAGTCCGCTTAAGCCGCGGTCGAGGCGGGGGCGGGGCGCCGCAGCGCCTCGGCGGTCACGTCGGCGGCGAGCTCCACCATGTCCGGCCCGTACGCGTTCGGGTTGACCACCTTCAGGACGAGCGCGAACGTCCCATTCTGCCCGTACTTGCGGGCGAGTTCGCGGTGGCGGGAGACCAGGTAGCGCACCCCGGCCTGGTTGGCGGTGCCGGTCTGGCCGGAGATCAGGAACACCGGGCGGCCGCCGTCCGGGGTGGCGATCCGGGCCAGCAGGGTGTGCGCCTGGTCCTGGTCGGCGGTGTAGTCGTGGCCGCCCACCACGATCACGTTGCTGCCCGGGCCGGGGCCGGAGGTGACCGTCACGCCCGGCAGGCCCCAGGCCACGTGGGCGGCCATCCGGTCGTTGCTGACCGGACCGCCCAGGCACAGCTCGGTCTTGGCGCCCAGGCCGCGGTGCGCGGCGTCGTGGGCGACCAGTTCGGGCCGGGCGCCGCACTCCTCGACCAGCCCGGCCAGCCACATCAGCGCGTAGGCGTCCCGGCGGGTCACGGTGCTCGCGTGCGAGCCCGTCCCGATGCTGCGGGGCACCACGATCAGGCACTCGCTGCCGGACGGCAGCCCGAGGAAGGCCCGCACCCGTTCGACCCTGCGGCGCCGCCGCAGGGCCTGGGCGAGCCAGCCCAGGCCGGCGCTGATGGCGCTGGCCACCAGGCCGAGCACCACGTTGAGCACGTTGTCGGTCATCGCCGCGTTCCCTCCCCGTTCGAACGCCGGTCAGCTTAGAGGTGCGACTGCCGGGTGCGGCAGGCTGCGCGGCCCACGGATCGACCCGGGCGTCAGGCCCAGAGATCGACCAGCCGGACGCCGAGGTCGGCGAGCAGGCGGCGGAGCAGCGGCAGGGACAGGCCGATGACGTTGCCCGGGTCGCCGTCGATGCCGTCGATGAACGGCGCCGAGCGGCCGTCCAGGGTGAACGCCCCGGCCACGTACAGCGGTTCGCCGGAGGCCACGTAGGCGGCGATCTCCTCGTCGTCCGGGGCGCCGAAGCGGACCGTGGTGGAAGCGGTCGCCGAGCACTGCCGGCCGGTCACGGTGTCGATCACGCAGTGGCCGGTGCGCAGCACGCCGGCGCGGCCGCGCATCGACTGCCAGCGGGCCAGCGCCTCGGCGGCGTCGGCGGGCTTGCCGAGGGCCTCGCCGTCCAGCTCCAGGACGGAGTCGCAGCCGATCACCAGCTCGCCGCCGGTCAGTTCGGCGGCGACCGCCTTCGCCTTGGCCTCGGCCAGGACGAGGGCGAGCTCGACGGGGGTGGCGGCGCTGATCGCGTCCTCGTCGACGCCGCTGACCACCACGCGCGGGTCGAGGCCCGCCTGGCGCAGCAGCCCGAGGCGGGCGGGGGAGGCGGAGGCGAGGACGAGGGGGCGCGGGTCGGTCATGCCCACCAGGGTAGGGGGTCCCGGTGTCCGCCGTTCGGGTGAACGGCTCAGGTGAACGACCGGGAGATCATGATCAGGACGGCGCCCACCAGCACCAGGGTGGCGAGCACCTTGCCGGCCCGCTGCATCCGTTCCTGCATGCGGCGGGCCTCGGGCGAGGGCTCATCGCGAGGGTCTGACCAGAGCACCCGTCCAGAGTGCGCCGCGCCGGGGCGCGGGCGCCTGAGTATCCGTACTCAGGTTTCGGGCATGGCGGGCGCCGCCCCGCCCCGAGCCGAAGGGGCGCGCCGGTGCCGAAAGGGAGAAGCGACAAGCGAGGCACGAGCGCCGGAGTGCCGACCGTCGGCACCGGGCCGGAGCGCCCCGGGGGCGAGCGGGCGAGCCGCGGAGTGGGAAGCCGGACCCGCAGACTTCCCACTCCTGGTGAATCAGTGCGCCCAGCCCGACGTCCGCCAGGCGTTGACGCCCGGGCGGACGGCGGGGCGGAGCAGGCGGGAGCGGTCGCTCCAGAGGGAGGCCGGGCCGACGCCGGCCAGACGCGCCGCCTCGGCGGCGGCCTGGGTAGCGGCGGCCCGGGCCTGGACCACCGCCAGGACGGTGGCGAGCTCCTCGGGGGTCGGCTGCCCGTGCAGCACGTGGATCGCGGACATGGCTGGTTCTCTCCCGACAGGGATGGGGCCTACAGGGGGATATTGCCGTGCTTCTTGGGCGGCAGCACCTCGCGCTTGCCACGCAGTGCCCGCAGGCCCCGGACGATGTGCCGACGGGTCTCGCTCGGGGCGATCACCGCGTCGACGTAGCCGCGCTCGGCCGCCAGGTACGGGTTCAGCAGGGTGTCCTCGTACGAGGCGATCAGCTCGGCCCGCTTCTCCTCGACGTTGCCGGCCGCCTCGGCCTCGGCGATCTCCCGGCGGTGCAGGATGTTGACGGCGCCCTGTGCGCCCATCACCGCGATCTGCGCGGTCGGCCAGGCCAGGTTGAGGTCGGCGCCCAGGTGCTTGGAGCCCATGACGTCGTACGCACCGCCGAAGGCCTTGCGGGTGATCACGGTGATCAGCGGGACGGTGGCCTCGGCGTAGGCGTAGATCAGCTTGGCGCCGCGGCGGATGATGCCGTCCCACTCCTGCTCGGTGCCGGGCAGGAAGCCGGGCACGTCGACGAAGGTCAGCACCGGGATGTTGAAGGAGTCACAGGTGCGGATGAAGCGCGCGGCCTTCTCGCTGGCGTTGATGTCCAGGCAGCCGGCCAGGTCCATCGGCTGGTTGCCGACGATGCCGACCGCGTGGCCCTCGACCCGGCCGAAGCCGGTGATGATGTTGCCCGCGTACAGCGGCTGGGTCTCCAGGAACTCGCCGTCGTCGACGATGTGCTCGATCACCTTGCGCATGTCGTACGGCTGGTTCGCCGAGTCCGGCACGATCGTGTCGAGTTCGAGGTCCTCGGCAGTGACTTCGGTGAGCGACGGGCCGTAGGACTGATCGGGGTAGGACGGCGGGTCGCTCAGGTTGTTGGAGGGCAGGTACGAGAGCAGGCTCTTGACGTACTCGATCGCCTCCTTCTCGTCCGTCGCCAGGTAGTGCGCGTTGCCGGACTTGGTGTTGTGGGTGCGCGCGCCGCCCAGCTCCTCCATGCCGACGTCCTCGCCGGTCACGGTCTTGATAACGTCCGGGCCGGTGATGAACATGTGCGAGGTCTGGTCGGCCATCACCACGAAGTCGGTGATCGCGGGGGAGTAGACCGCGCCGCCGGCGCAGGGGCCCATGATCAGCGAGATCTGCGGGATGACACCCGAGGCGTGCACGTTGCGGCGGAAGATCTCGCCGTAGAGGCCGAGCGAGACCACGCCCTCCTGGATCCGGGCGCCGCCGGAGTCGTTGATGCCGATGACCGGGCAGCCGGTCTTCAGCGCGAAGTCCATCACCTTGACGATCTTCTCGCCGAACACCTCGCCGAGCGAGCCGCCGAAGACGGTGAAGTCCTGGGCGAAGACCGCGACCTGACGGCCGTCGATGGTGCCGTAGCCGGTCACCACGCCGTCGCCGTAGGGGCGGTTCCGCTCCTGCCCGAAGTTGGTCGAGCGGTGCCGGGCGAACTCGTCGAACTCGACGAAGGAGTCCTCGTCCAGCAGCTCCACGACCCGCTCGCGGGCGGTCAGCTTGCCCTTGGCGTGCTGCTTCTCCACGGCCTTGGACGAGCCGGAGTGCACCGCCTCGTCCAGCCTTCGCCGCAGGTCGGCGAGCTTGCCGGCGGTGGTGTGGGGGTCGTACGGCGCCTCGGTCATATCCGGTGGCTCTCCCTGGTCATGGGCCGCGACTGTTCGATTGCGCGCGGACCGGAGACGGGGGCTCGCGCATGAGGGCAGGGCGGCGCTGCGAACTACCGTTGGGTAGCGTAGCCAGCGCGCAGGGCTGTGCGTCATGTCCTGGCGTTATGGCCATCGACACAGTGTGTTAACGAGCGTTATGCGGGACGATGGGGCGGACTGCGCCTCTAGTGTGCTGACCATGACCGCACCCGACACCCCCCGCCGCAGCGGACTGCGCGGCTTCGGCCGTACCGGACCGTCCCCCTGGACCGACCTGGACCGGCCGCCGCTGGACCAGACGACGCTGCGCCGGGACCTGGTCGTCCCGGGCGGGCTCTGGACCTCGCTGGATGTCGTCGCCGAGACCGGCTCCACCAACACCGACCTGGCCGAGCGGGCCCGGGCCGGCGCGCCGCAGGGGGCGGTGCTGGTCGCGGAGGCGCAGAGCGCCGCGCGCGGGCGGCTGGACCGGCAGTGGAGCGCCCCGGCCCGCTCCGGGCTGTTCCTGTCCTTCCTGCTGCGCCCCGAGGAGGTGCCGGTCGAGCGGTACGGCTGGCTGCCGATCCTGGTCGGGGTGGCCGCGGCGAGCACGCTCGGCCGGGTGGCCGGGGTCGAGGTCGGACTGAAGTGGCCCAATGACCTGCAGGTGGAGATCGACGGCGCGGAGCGCAAGCTCGGCGGGATCCTCACCGAGCTGAGCGGCGGCGCGGTGGTGTGCGGGATGGGCCTGAACGTCTCGCTGCGCGAGCAGGAGTTGCCCGTCCCCACCGCGGCCTCGCTCGCGCTGGCCGGCGCCGAGACCACCGACCGCTCCGTCCTGCTGCGCGCCCTGCTGCGCGAGTTCGCCGGGCTGTACGGCGAGTGGACGGCCGCGGCCGGGGACCCGCACGCGAGCGACCTGATGCGCGCCTACGTGGACCGCTGCACCACGCTCGGCCGCCAGGTGAAGGTGCACCTGCCGGGCGACCGCGAGCTGGTCGGCGAGGCGGTGGCGATCGACGGGGACGGCCGTCTGATGGTCCGTACCGCCGACGGCGCGCGCCGGGCGGTCGGCGCGGGGGACGTGGTCCACGTCCGCCCCGAAGCCCGCTGAACGGCAGTCTTCACCTCTCCTTGACTCGGGCGGATGCCCCGGATCACGGGATTCCGTGCGAACATTCCACCTGGCAGCGGTGTGAGGCGCGCCACTGCCCGCCAGGGTGGCGGGCGGGGCGCCCGGACAGGTAGGACACGAGGCAAGTGCGGCAACCGCACGGGGACGGACCGGTGGCAGAGGACGGCAGCAGCGGGACGGCGGGCACCCACGACCCCACGGTCGCGCTCGAACTGGAACGCCTGATCCTGGACGCGCCACGCCGTTACACCCCGTACCAGGCCGCGCGCGCCGCCGACGTCCCGATGGAGCTGGCCACCCGCTTCTGGCGGGCCATGGGCTTCCCCGACATCGGCCAGTCCCGGGCGCTCACCGACGGCGACGTGATCGCGCTGCGGCGCCTCGCCGGCCTGGTCGAGTCCGGGCTGCTCAGCGAGTCGATGGCGATCCAGGTGGCCCGCTCCACCGGTCAGACCACGGCCCGGCTGGCCGGCTGGCAGATGGACACCTTCCTGGAGAACCTCACCCAGTCCGCCGAACCCGGGCTGACCCGCGCCGATGTCGCGTACCCGCTGGTCGAGCTGCTGCTGCCGGAGCTGGAGCAGTTCCTCGTGTACGTCTGGCGGCGGCAGCTGGCCGCCGTCACCGGCCGGGTGGTGCAGGCGGCCGAGGACCACGAGATCACCAGCGGTCGGCTCGCGGTCGGCTTCGCGGACCTGGTCGGCTTCACCCGGCTGTCGCGGCGGCTGGAGGAGGAGGAGCTCGGCGAACTGGTCGAGACCTTCGAGAACACCTGCTCCGACCTGATCGTCGGGCAGGGCGGCCGGGTGATCAAGACCCTCGGCGACGAGATCCTCTACGTCTCCGAGGACCCGGCGACCGCCGCCGAGATCGCGCTGAGCCTGATCGAGGCGCTGGCCGAGGACGACACCATCCCGGCGCTGCGGGTCGGCATGGCCTTCGGGACGGTCACCCAGCGGATGGGTGACGTCTTCGGCACCACGGTGAACCTGGCCAGCCGGCTCACCTCGATCGCGCCCAAGGACGCGGTGCTGATCGACGGGCAGTTCGCCGCCGCGCTGGAGCAGAACGGCAGCGTCGCCCCGGCCGACTCGGAGGGGCCGGGCCTGGCGGAGGCGCTCTCGGTGGCCGCCGGGATGCCGGCCTCCGGGTTGCCGATGCCGGGGCCGGACGCGGGGGCCCGGTTCCACCTGCAGCCGATGTGGCGGCGGCCGGTGCGGGGGCTGGGGCTGGTCGAGCCGTGGCTGCTGTCGCGGCGGCTGAAGGCGGACTAGCACTAGCGGGCGGGGCCCTCTCGGGTGGGCGGCTCCGGGTGACGGTCTCCGGGTGGCCGAACGGTTGAACGTCGTACGGTCCGCTGCAGGTCCGTCCGGGCAAACGGGGCATAACCGAACGAAATCGCCATAGTCTTGGTGCAAGCGGCCGGACGGGCGCGATCGGCTTCGGGGGTCTGGCAGGACCGAGCACAGGGAGCGAGGCGAGCCGGTGAGCAGTGAGGCGATCACGACGGACCGCGGCTGCGACTGCGATGACCAGCGCCGCCCCGACCCGCTGCCCGACCTGAGGCTGCAGTCGGTGGTCGAACTCGCCCAGGACATGGCCGGCGCGCTCACCCCGCTGGAGGCCGTCCGGGCCGCCGCCGCCCGGGCCACCGAGGCGCTCGGCGCCACCATGACCGCCGTCTCGGTCTGGGACCGCGAGTCCGGCCGACTGCGGGTACTGGTCAACCACGGGGAGCTCGCCCCCGGCGAGGAGGAGCTGCCGGAGGACGAGTCGTACCCGGTCGCGGACTTCCCGGAGATCGTCACCTACCTGGAGGAGCGCTGGACCACCGGGCGCCTGCCGCGCGCCTGGGTGCAGACCGCCGAGAACACCGAACCGCACACCGGACACGCGCACCCGACCGCTGGCGCGTACTGCCGGGAACGCGCCGCGGCGCTGCGCCGGCGCGGCCGGGCCTGCTGCGCGGTCGCGCCGATCGTGCTGCACGGGCAGGCCTGGGGCGAGCTCTACCTCGCCCGCTCGATCGGGATGCCCGAGTTCACCGAGGCCGACGCCGACTACGCGACCCTGCTCGCCGCCCAGATCTCGGCCGGGCTCGCCCAGACCGAGCGCCTGGCCGACCTGCGCAAGCTCGCCTTCTCCGACCCGCTCACCGGCCTGGCCAACCGGCGCGCGGTCGACGCCCGGCTGGAGAGCGCGCTGGAGGCGCACAACCGGGACAACACCGTGGTCTCGCTGGTGGTCTGCGACGTCAACGGGCTGAAGCGGGTCAACGACCAGCTCGGCCACGAGATGGGCGACCGGCTGCTGGAGCGCTTCGCCCACCAGCTGTCGCTGGCCGCCGCCAAGCTGCCCGGCAGCCTGGCCGCCCGGCTCGGCGGGGACGAGTTCTGCCTGTTGGCGGAGGGGCAGAAGGCCGACGAGGTGGTCGCCGTCGCCGAGGAGCTGTGCGCGCGGGCGCTGGCGCTGTCCGAGGGCGAGGGGGTCGCCTGCGGCGTCGCCTCCACCGGGGACTCCATCGGGCCGGTGACCACCCCCGACCGGCTCTTCCGGCTCGCCGACGCCGCCCAGTACCGGGCCAAGGCCGCCCGCGCCGCCCACCCCGTGGTCGCCGGGCGCAGCCACGGCCCCGGCTTCTCGCCCGACCCCACCGTGCTGCTCGCCGACGCCGCGGACCCGCACCACCGCGCCGACGTCCGCCGCGGCCCCGGCGGGCGGGTCGGTGCGGCCGACCGGCGGCGCTTCCGCGGCGCCGCCCACAGCGCCGACCCCGGCCAGCTGCTCACCGCCGTCCTCGCCGCCCTCGACCAGGCCGCCGCCGCCCGGGCCGTCCACCCGGCCGACACCCTGGGCAAGCTGGTCGTGGTCGCCGAGACCTCCGCCCGGCTGCTCGACGCGGTCGGCTGGTGGGTCTCCTACGTCCCGCCCGGCTCCCAGCTGATGCGTACCGCCCAGCACGCCGTCTACCGGATGACCAGGGGCCCCAGCAGCACCCGCGCCGAGACCCAGCGGGCCCAGATCGAGGCCCCGGACGCGGTCTTCGACCTGCGCCACTACCCGATGACCCGCCGCGCCGTCCGGGGCGGCGCCTTCGCGCTGCGCGCGGGCGCGGCGGGCAACGACCCGGCGGAGGAGGCGATGCTGGTCGTCTCCGGCTACCGGGGGATGGTCGCGGCCGGCGGGCAGAACGCGGCCGGGGGCTGGCTGGTGGAGCTGTTCGCCGACGACGCGACCCTGCCGCTGGGACAAGTCGCCTGCACGATGCGGGCGTTGGTAGCGGTGGCGCTGGCGGGTGCGGCCTCGCCGCCGGTGATGTGAGGGCCCCGGGGAGGCCGGGCGTCGGGTAACTCGCCCGCTCCGGACGTTCCTTGACGACCGGTTCCCGCTCCGGGCGCGGCCTCCCGGTTGCCGTGGCAACGGCGGCAGGTCGACGCGGGGGTGTGCCGGTTTGGTGACCGGGGTGTCGCGGGTGGGTCGCGGTTCGGGGTGAGGCCTGCCGCCGGTGGCCGGGCTGGTGGGAAGGTGACGGGGGTGGACCTGGGAGCGGGGGCTGGCGGTGGGCGGACGGCTGGTGGGTGCGGCGGTGGCCGGGGTGCTGGTGCTCGGCGGCGGGGTGGCGGCGGCCGGTCCGGCGTCGGCGGTGCAGGTGCCGGTGCCGGTGGCGCGACCGGCGGGTCAGGCGCCAACGCCGGTGCGGGCGACACCCATGCGGACGGCGCCTGGGCGGGTGCCGCACGCGCGGGCGGGCCTGCGGGCTCACCGGATCACCGACATGTCCGCGACGCGGCGCATCAGGAAGGCCCGGCGCAGCGTCGTCGGGCGGGCGCTGGACGCGGTGTTCGGCTGGTTCGCCGTTGCGGCGCTGGTGGTCCTGCTGGTCGTCGTGCTGCTGGTGTACGCGATCAGGCGTCGGAACGGCCGCTAGCCACAGGAGGGTTGAGGGCCCGTAGGGCGGCGTCGACCAGGCGGTCGGCGTGCTCGTGGGTGAGCGGGCCGAGCCGGTACTGCCAGCGGTAGTAGAGCGGGCCGTAGAGCAGCTCGACGGCCAGGTCGAGGTCGGCGTCGGGGGCGAGCTGACCGGCCTCGCGGGCGGTGCGGAGGCGGTCGCGGGTGATCTCCAGCAGCGGGTCCAGCAGGCGGGCGCGGTACTCGGCGTGCAGCGCGGGGTCGTTGAGGATCTCGGCGATGATGGCGCGGTAGGTGCGGTCGGCGCCCGGGTCGGTGAGCTCGTCGCTGGTGGGGCGCAGGACGGCCCGCCGTCCCGCGCGCGCTCCAGCCCCACGCGGACCGGGTCGACGAGCGGCGCTTCAGCTTCGTCGGGCCCTGCTTCGGCGACCGCGCCCACCAGGGGCGGTGGGAGCGTCCGGCCGGCGTCGAGAAGGTGCTGCTGGTCTCCCTCGGCTCCGCCTAACCCACCGGCCCGCCTTCTACCGGGCCTGCGTGCGGGCCTTCGGCGACCTGCCCGGCTGGCACACCGTGCTGCAAGTCGGCGCGCACACCGACCTGGCGGAACTCGGCGAGGTGCCGGACACCGTCGAGGTGCGCCGCTGGGTGCCCCAGCTGTCGGTGCTCGCCCAGGCGGACGCGTTCGTCACCCATGCGGGGATGGGCGGTTCCAGCGAGGGGCTGTTCCATGCCGTGCCGATGATCGCCGTCCCGCAGGGCGCCGACCAGTTCGCCGATGCGGACGCCCTGGTCGGCCTCGGCGTCGCCCGCCGCCTGGACAGCCAGGCCGCTCCGGAGGCGCTGCGCGGCGCCCTGCTGGAGCTGGTCGGCGACCCGGTGGTGGCCGAACGGCTGGCGGTGCTGTCCGCCGCGGGCCGCGCGGAGGGCGGCACCCGGCGGGCGGCGGACCTGATCGAGGCCGAGCTGAAGGGATAGGTCCTGTCTCTTGGGTCCTTGCCGGGCCGCGAAAGCCCGAGGGACAGGCCCTGGCCGTGGCCCCGGGGTGCGGCGCGGATCCGGGCGTCGGAGAATCCGGATGACGAACAGCTGTTGTCATATCTTCATTCACCTGCTGTGATTGTGTATATGGATATGCACAGTGCTGTGGCCCCCGACGCTCCGCTGGTCCAGGTCGGCAAGGCCGACGTCAGCGCGGACGACGTGCTGGCCGTCGCCCGGGGCAATGCCCGGGTCGAGATCGGTCCCGACGCGCTGGCCGAGATGGCGGCCGCCCGCGCGCGGATCGACGCCCTCGCGGCCGAGCCGCGCCCCGTCTACGGCGTGTCGACCGGCTTCGGCGCGCTCGCCGTCCGGCACATCAGCCCCGAGCTGCGCGCTCAGCTCCAGCGCTCGCTGGTGCGCTCGCACGCGGCCGGCATGGGCCCGGCGGTCGAGCGCGAGGTGGTCCGCGCGCTGATGTTCCTGCGGATGAAGACGCTGGCCTCCGGCCGTACCGGCGTGCGGCCGCTGGTCGCGCAGACCATGGCCGCCCTGCTCAACGCCGGCATCACCCCGGTGGTCCGGGAGTTCGGCTCGCTCGGCTGCTCCGGCGACCTCGCGCCGCTGTCGCACTGCGCGCTGGTGCTGATGGGCGAGGGCACCGCCACCGGCCCGGACGGGGTGGAGAAGCCCGTCGCCGAGCTGCTCGCCGCCGCCGGCATCGAGCCGGTCGAGCTGCTGGAGAAGGAGGGCCTGGCCCTCATCAACGGCACCGACGGCATGCTCGGCATGCTGGTGATGGCCATCGCCGACCTCAGCCGCCTGTTCACCACCGCCGACATCACCGCCGCGATGACCCTGGAGGCGCTGCTCGGCACCGACAAGGTGCTCGCCCCCGAGCTGCACGCCCCGATCCGCCCGCACCCCGGCCAGGCGCTGAGCGCCGCCAACATGCTGGCCATGCTCAAGGGCTCCGGCCTCACCGGCCACCACCAGGACGACGCGCCGCGGGTCCAGGACGCCTACTCGATCCGCTGCGCTCCGCAGGTGGCCGGGGCCGGCCGGGACACCCTGGCGCACGCCCAGCTGGTCGCCTCGCGCGAGCTGGCCGCCTCGGTGGACAACCCGGTGGTGCTGCCGGACGGCCGGGTGGAGTCCAACGGCAACTTCCACGGTGCGCCGGTCGCGTACGTGCTGGACTTCCTCGCCATCGCGGCCGCCGACCTCGGTTCGATCTCCGAGCGCCGCACCGACCGGCTGCTCGACAAGGCCCGCTCGCACGGCCTGCCGGCCTTCCTGGCCGACGACCCGGGCGTGGACTCCGGCCTGATGATCGCCCAGTACACCCAGGCGGCGCTGGTCAGCGAGAACAAGCGGCTCGCCGTCCCGGCCTCGGTCGACTCGATCCCGTCCTCCGCGATGCAGGAGGACCACGTGTCGATGGGCTGGTCGGCCGCCCGCAAGCTGCGTCAGGCGGTGGAGAACCTCGGCCGGATTTTGGCCGTCGAACTGACCGCCGCGGCCCGTGCGCTGGAGATCCGCCAGCAGGCCGAATCCGCTGGTCGACCGGCCCCGGCCACCGCGGCCGCGCTGGCCGCCGCCCGCGAGGCGGGGGTCGGCGGCGCCGGCCGGGACCGCTTCCTCTCGCCGGACCTGGAGGCCGCCGCCGCGCTGGTCGCCTCCGGTGACCTGGTGCGGGCCGTGGAGCGGGTCACCGGGCCGCTGGCCTGAGGTGCCGTGGGCGCGGGGTGATGGGGACTCAGTCCCATTCGCCCCGCGGCCGCTGGTCCCGGCGGTCGCGGCGGTTGCCCAGCGCGGCTGCGAAGTTGACCCCGACGATGCCGGCCCAGCAGGCCAGCAGGCCGGCGAAGCCGCCGCTTTCGGGGCTGCTGGCGATGGCGGTCAGCGGGATGCCGAAGGCCAGCGAGACCACCGCCAGTCGGTTGCCGGGCCGGCCCGGGCCCCACCTGCGGCGGTCCCGGCCGCGGTCGCGGTCCCGGTAGGAGGGCGCGTAGTCGTCCATCCGCTCGGCGACCGAGCGCTCGACCCGGGCGTCCAGGCGGGCGTCGAGGCGCTTCATGAAGGAGTCCACGAGTTCCTCCTCGTACTCCTTGCCGAGTTCCTTGCGGGCCTGCAGGGTGGCGTCGAGGTCGCGCCGCAGGTCGTCCTGGCGAGTGTCCATGCCCTTAGCCTGGGGCCGCCGCGGGGACCGGTCCATCCGTTCGCGGGGGGAATCCGGGCGGGCTCAGGGAGAAATCAGGGTTACCCCGAGTCCTGTCGGCCCCTGGTCGGCCCGCTGTCCGATGTCCGGGACGTCTCACGGGGCGTCCCGTCGTACGAGACGTCTTTGCCAGGCGCGTCGCGCTGCTGCACAGTCGTCGTCCGAACTGCTCGCATCCGGAGGTACCAGATGACCGCCATCGACGAGGCCGGCACCGTCGGCCCCTCCGCCCGGCTGCTGCAGCTGTTCGAAGGCCGCCGGCTGACGCCCACCCAGCGGCGGATCGCGCACTCGCTGGTCCGGCACGCCAGTGAGGCGCCGTTCCTCTCCAGCGTCGAGGTGGCCGAACTCGCCGGGGTGAGCCAGCCCTCCGTCACCCGCTTCGCGGTCGCGCTCGGGTACGACGGCTACCCGGCGCTGCGCAGGCAGCTGCGCGAACTCGGCGCGGGAGAGCCGGCCGCGCCGGAGACCCCGGCCGACGCGGTGCGCAACGAGCACCAGCAGGCCGTGCTCGCCGAGATCGAGCACCTGCGCCACCTCGCCGAACTGCTCGCCGACCCCGAGCCGATCACCCGGGCCGCCCGGCTGCTCGCCGCCTCCCGCCCGCTGCCGGTGCTCGGCCTGCGGGCCGCCTCGGCGCAGGCACGCGGCTTCGCGTACTTCGCCTCCAAGGTGCACCCGGACATCCGGCTGCTGGACGAGGGCGGCAGCATGCTCGCCGACCGGCTGGAACAGGCCGCCGCGGCCGGGGCCACCGCGCTGCTCTGCTTCGCGCTGCCGCGCTACCCGCGGGAGCTGATGGACGCGCTGGCGGTGGCCCGCGAGTGCGGGCTGACCGTGCTCACCGTGGCTGACAGCGCCTTCTCCCCGGTCGCCAAGCTCTCCGACCTGATGCTGCCCGCGGCCGTCGGCACCGGGCTGGTCTTCGACACCGCCTGCGCCCCGATGATGCTCGGCCGGGTGCTGCTGCAGACCATGTGCGACGAACTCCCGGGCGCGGAGGCCCGGTTGGAGGCGATCGAGCAGTCCGCGACGGCCCGTGGCCTCTTCCTGGAGTAGGCCCGGCCTGGAATCGGCGCAGCGTGGAACAACGGCCGGGGGAGTACTCGACACGAACCCGGGCATCCCCTACAGCAGGGGGTGCCGCCTATGCGCGTGATCCACGAGATGAAGTTCGTCGCCCGCCTGGCCTCGGGTGCCGACGAATGGTCCTGCCCCGCCTGCGGACGCCGCGTCACCCTGCGGCGACTGCCCGAACCCGAACTGACCGTCCTCGACCCGGGTGACGAGTCCGCCGTCCACGTCGGCGTCATCGAACCCGACGCCCGCGCGGCCGCCGCAGCCGAGAAGTACGGCCTCGGCCCCGTCCAGAACATCCCCCGCCCGCCGTCCCCACCCGCCCCCGACGCCGCCGACCGCCGCTGGCTGGCCGAGATCGGCATCGACTGGGACGGCGACGAGGCGGCCTGACTCAGCTGCGGGGCGCGTACAGGGGGAGACCGGAGGTGTCCAACTCGGCGGGCAGCGGCGAGGGCAGTGGGACGGGCTCGCCGTACTTGCCGTGCAGGACGCCCTGGTATTCGCCGTCGCGGGGGTGGGTGTGGAGTGTCCAGGCGCCCTTGCGGGGGTCGACCGCGAGGAGGACCGGCACGCCTGCGATCGCGTACCAGTTGGTCTTGGCCGCAATGAAGCTGACTCGCTCAGGGGTGGAGATGACCTCCACGGCGAGCTCGACATCGTGCGGGTCGGCCAGCCAGTTGTCGTCGTCCTCCCAGCCGGACGGCAGGACGACCAGATCTGGCGTCGCGTAGTCCTCCGCGTTGTCCGGCATGTTGATCGACGAGACCTCGTAGGCACCGAGGCCGACCGGGAGCCCGGCGTCGAGCTGGCGGGACAGGCGCTTGACGGTCCCCGCTTGCTTGCCGCGTGGGGTCGGGGGCATCACCAGGGTTCCTCCGATGATCTGTACGCGGAGGCCGGTGCTCCGCTCGATCTCCTCCGCCACATCCCGGAGTCTGCCGGGCCGCACGCCGATGGCCGTCATCCTGTCCTCCGTTCCCTGGCGCTGGGCCGAGTGGCTGGTGTTCGCCGGGTTCAGGCTAGCGCGCGAACCCGCTTCGCGGCGTGGCTGATCGGATTGGCTCGATCGGTTTCAGGGTCTGGTCGAAAGCTGGCTGTTTAGATATATTCAGCCGGACCGAACTTGAATGAATCCATCCGCAGGGAGGCCGGGACATGGTGCAGCAGACGAGCGGACCGCGAGAGGTGCGTGCGGCGCGCGGGACGGGACTCACGACGCAGGGGTGGCAGCAGGAGGCTGCCCTGCGGATGCTGATGAACAACCTCGACCCCGAGGTGGCCGAGCACCCGTCGAAGCTGGTGGTCTACGGCGGCACCGGCAAGGCCGCCCGCGACTGGCGCTCCTTCGACGCCATGGTGAAGACGCTGCAGGGCCTGAAGCAGGACGAGACCATGCTGGTCCAGTCCGGTCGGCCGGTCGGCGTGATGCAGACCCACGAGTGGGCGCCGCGCGTGCTCATCGCCAACTCCAACCTGGTCGGCGACTGGGCCAACTGGGAGGAGTTCCGCCGCCTGGAGAGCCTCGGGCTCACCATGTACGGCCAGATGACCGCCGGTTCCTGGATCTACATCGGCACCCAGGGCATCCTCCAGGGCACCTACGAGACCTTCGCCGCCGTCGCCAACAAGCGCTTCAACGGCACGCTGGAGGGCACCATCACCCTCACCGCCGGGCTCGGCGGGATGGGCGGCGCCCAGCCGCTGGCCGTCACCATGAACGGCGGCGTGGCGATCTGCATCGACTGCGACCCGTCCCGCATCGCCCGCCGGATCGAGCACCGCTACCTGGACGTCGAGGCCAAGGACCTCTCCCACGCGCTGGAGCTCGCCACCGCCGCCCGCGACAAGAAGCAGCCGCTCTCCATCGGCGTGCTGGGCAACGCCGCCGAGCTGGTCCCGCAGCTGCTCGCGATGGACGCGCCGATCGACATCGTCACCGACCAGACCAGCGCCCACGACCCGCTCAGCTACCTGCCGATCGGCGTCGACTTCGACGACATGGCGACCTACGCAGCCGAGAAGCCCGCCGAGTTCACCCAGCGCTCGCGCGAGTCGATGGCCACGCACGTCGAGGCGATGGTCGGCTTCCTGGACCGCGGCGCCGAGGTCTTCGACTACGGCAACTCGATCCGCGGCGAGGCCCAGCTGGCCGGCTACGACCGCGCCTTCGCCTTCCCCGGCTTCGTCCCGGCGTACATCCGCCCGCTGTTCTGCGAGGGCAAGGGCCCGTTCCGCTGGGCGGCGCTGTCCGGCGACCCGCAGGACATCCACAAGACCGACAAGGCCGTCCTCGACCTCTTCCCGGAGAACGAGTCGCTGGCCCGCTGGATCAAGATGGCCCAGGAGAAGGTGCACTTCCAGGGCCTGCCCGCGCGCATCTGCTGGCTCGGCTACGGCGAGCGCGACAAGGCCGGCGAGCGCTTCAACGACATGGTCGCCTCCGGTGAGCTGTCCGCCCCGATCGTGATCGGCCGCGACCACCTGGACTGCGGCTCGGTGGCCTCCCCGTACCGGGAGACCGAGGCGATGCTGGACGGCTCGGACGCGATCGCCGACTGGCCGCTGCTCAACGCCATGGTCAACGTGGCCTCCGGCGCCTCCTGGGTGTCCATCCACCACGGCGGCGGCGTCGGCATCGGCCGCTCGATCCACGCCGGCCAGGTCACCGTCGCCGACGGCACCGCGCTGGCCGGGGAGAAGATCCGCCGCGTGCTCACCAATGACCCGGGCATGGGCGTCATCCGGCACGTGGACGCCGGCTACGACCGGGCCACCGAGGTCGCCGCCGAGCGCGGGGTCCGCGTCCCGATGGGCGAGCTGTGACGGTTTCTTCGTTCGAAGAGATGTGGGCGGAGCTGCTCCCCGTGGGCCGCTCCGCCTCCTCCGGCGGCTACCGCCGCTTCGCCTGGAACTCCGCCGACGCCGAGTGCCGCGCCTGGTTCGAGCAGCAGGCCCGCAGCCGCGGCCTGACGTACGAGCTGGACCACAACGGCAACCAGTGGGCCTGGCTGGGCGACCCGACCGCCCCGGGGGCGATCGTCACCGGCTCGCACCTGGACTCCGTCCCGGACGGCGGCGCCTTCGACGGCCCGCTCGGGGTGGTCTCCTCCTTCGCCGCGCTGGACGAACTCCGCGCCAGGGGAGCCGAGTTCACCCGGCCGCTGGCGATCGTCAACTTCGGTGACGAGGAGGGCGCCCGGTTCGGCGTGGCCTGCATCGGCTCCCGGCTGAGCGCCGGGGTGCTCTCCCGCGAGGACGCGTACGAGCTGCGCGACGCCGACGGCCTGCGGCTGCCCGACGCGATGGAGAAGGCCGGCTACGACCCGACCGCGATCGGTGCGGACGACGAGCGCCTGGCCCGGATCGGCGCCTTCGTCGAACTCCACGTCGAGCAGGGCCGCCACCTCGCCGAGGGGCAGCCGGTCGGCGTGGCCAGCGCGATCTGGCCGCACGGCCGGTGGCGGTTCGACTTCCACGGCGAGGCCAACCACGCCGGCACCACCCGGATCGAGGACCGCCGCGACCCGATGCTGACCTTCGCCAACACCGTGCTCGCCGCCCGCAAGAAGGCGAAGCTCGCGGGTGCGCTGGCCACCTTCGGCAAGGTCGCGGTCGAGCCCAACGGCACCAACGCGATCGCCTCGCTGGTGCGCGGCTGGCTGGACTCCCGGGCCGCCGACGAGGCCACCCTCACCGAGCTGGTCGCCGAGATCGAGCGGGCCGCCGCCGAGCGCGGCGGGCGCGACGGCGTCCGGGTCGAGCTGACCCGCGAGTCCTACACCCCGGTGGTGGACTTCGACGGCCCGCTGCGTGACCGGCTCGCCAAGCTGCTCGACGCCCCGGTGCTGCCCACCGGCGCGGGACACGACGCCGGCATCCTGGCGTCCGTCATCCCGACCGCCATGCTGTTCGTGCGCAACCCCACCGGCGTCTCGCACTCCCCGGCCGAACGCGCCGAGGAGGCCGACTGCCTGTCCGGGGTCGCCGCCCTCGCCGACGTACTGGAGGACCTGGCGTGCCACTGACCGCATCGACCCCAGTGACCTACTGGGCGCAGTACGCCTGGCTGCCGCAGAACGACGGGCCGGTGGTCCGGCAGGACGTGCTGATCGCCACCGGCCCCGGCGGCCGGATCACGTCCGTGACCCCGGACAGCGGTCCCTGCCCGCCCGGCGCCGTCCGCCTCGACGGCCTGCTGGTGCCCGGCCAGGCCAACGCCCACTCGCACGCCTTCCACCGGGCACTGCGCGGGCACGTCCAGGTCGGCTCCGGGACGTTCTGGACCTGGCGCGACACCATGTACCGGTTCGCCGGCGCGCTCGACCCGGACACCTACCTGGAGCTCGCCACCGCCGTCTACGCCGAGATGGCGCTCGCCGGGATCACCGCCGTCGGCGAGTTCCACTACCTGCACCACGCGCCCGGCGGCGCCCGCTACACCGACCCGAACGCGATGGGCGAGGCGCTGATCGAGGCCGCCGCCCGGGCCGGCATCCGGATCACCCTGCTGGACACCTGCTACCTGTCCTCCGGCTTCGGCGCCGAACCGACGCACCCGCAGCTGCGGTTCAGCGACGGCGACGCCGAAGCCTGGGCGGTACGGGCGGACGCGCTCAAGCCGCGCGAGCACGCCCGGATCGGCGCCGCCATCCACTCGGTCCGGGCCGTCCCGGCCGAGCAACTGGGCACCGTCGCTCACTGGGCGGCGATGCGCAAGGCGCCGCTGCACGTCCACCTGTCCGAGCAGACCGCCGAGAACGACGCCTGCCTCGCCGCGCACGGCGTCACCCCGACCCGGCTGCTCGCCGACCACGGCGCGCTCGGCCCGCGCACCTCGGCCGTGCACGCCACCCACCTCACCGACGAGGACGTCAAGCTCCTCGCCGACTCCTCCACCACCGTCTGCATGTGCCCCACCACCGAGCGGGACCTCGCCGACGGCATCGGCCCGGCCCGCCGGCTCGCCTCGGCCGGCAGCCCGATCACCCTGGGCAGCGACAGCCACGCGGTGATCGACCCGTTCGAGGAGGCCCGCGCGCTGGAGCTGAACGAGCGGCTGCGCACGCAGACCCGCGGCCACTGGACGGCCAACGCGCTGCTGCGGGCCGGCGGCGAGGACGGGCACGCCTCGCTGGGGTGGCCCGAGGCCGGGCGGATCGAGGCCGGGGCGCTCGCCGACTTCACGGCGATCGCGCTGGACACCGTCCGTACGGCGGGCCCGCCGCCCCGGCTCGGTGCCGAGATCGCCGTCTTCGCGGCCTCGGCGGCGGACGTGCGGCACGTGGTGGTCGGCGGGCGGCACATCGTCCGGGACGGCGAGCACCAGCTGGTGGCCGACGTGCCGGGGGCGCTGCGCTCGGCGATCGGCGCGCTGGACTGCTGAAATCCCTGTTCAACTCCCTTCGGAAGGCGTTGCCTTGAGCACCAGGACCACCTTGATCACGGGCGTCGGCAGCCTGGTCACCAACGACCTCGGGCACGGCACCGGGCCGCTCGGCCTGCTGACCGACGCAGCCGTGGTGGTCGACGGCGACACCGTCGCCTGGGTCGGCCCGGCGGCGCAGGCCCCGGCCGCGGACGAGCGCTTCGACGCCGAGGGCCGGGCGCTGCTGCCCGGCTTCGTCGACTCGCACGCCCACCTGGTGTTCGCGGGCGACCGCACCGCCGAGTTCAACGCCCGGATGTCCGGGCAGTCGTACACGGCGGGCGGCATCCGCACCACGGTGGCGGCGACCCGGGCGGCGAGCGACGCCGAACTGGACGCGAACCTGGCCCGGTTCGTCCGGGAGGCGCTGCGCCAGGGCACCACCACCATCGAGTGCAAGTCCGGCTACGGACTGACGGTCGAGGACGAAGCGCGCTCCCTGCGGATCGCCGCGAAGCACACCCCGGAGACCACCTACCTGGGCGCGCACGTGGTGGCCCCCGAGTACGCCGAGGACCCGGCCGGCTACGTCGACCTGGTCACCGGCGAGATGCTGGACGCCTGTGCGCCGCACGCCCGTTGGGTGGACGTGTTCTGCGAGAAGGGCGCCTTCGACGGCGACCAGGCACGGGCCGTCCTCACCGCCGGCATCGAGCGCGGCCTCACCCCCCGGGTGCACGCCAACCAGCTCACGTACGGGCCCGGCGTGCAGCTCGCGGTGGAGCTGGGGGCCGCCTCGGCGGACCACTGTACCCACCTGACGGACGAGGACGTGGCGGCGCTGGCGGGTTCGGCGACGGTCGCGACGCTGCTGCCGGGGGCGGAGTTCTCCACCCGTGCCGAGTACCCGAGCGGCCGTCGGCTGCTGGACGCGGGCGCGGTGGTGGCGCTCTCGACGGACTGCAACCCGGGCTCCAGCTTCACCAGTTCGATGGCGTTCTGCATCGCGGTGGCGGTGCGGGAGATGGGGATGACCCCGGACGAGGCGGTCTGGGCGGCCACGGCGGGCGGCGCGCACGCGCTGCGGCGCAGTGATGTGGGGACGGTCGCGGTAGGGGCGCGGGCTGACCTGCTGCTGCTGGATGCGCCCTCGCACGTGCACCTGGCGTACCGCCCGGGCGTGCCGCTGACGGCGGCGGTCTGGCGATCAGGCGTCCGGGAGGTCTAGGACCCGTAGACGGCCCCCGCGCCCCCGGGGTGGCGGGCGCGGGGGCTCTTCACTGCCCCCGCTCAGGGGGTGGTGAGGTGGTCGAACTCGCCGGACTTCGCGCCCTGGAGGAAGTTGGCGAGGCTGAGACGGGTGGTGCGGACGATGACGTCGCCCTCGTCGGACTCGCGGAGTTCGATAGCCCCGTCGACGGTCCGCACCTCAATGCAGTCGGAGTTTGCGCCTGAGTAACTAGACTTCTTCCAGGTAGAGTTAGGCATACTTGCTTTCCATGTCCTTCTTGACGGATCGAATGAACTCTCGGGAGTCATCTTCCGAGATGGCCGCCGATTCGAGCCGGGCGAGCATAGATCGGAACCTGGCGAGGTGGGCTGGTGCATCGAAGAGCACGTTGCCGACGCTGGAGTCCGTCTGCACTGTGTCCAGTTCCGGGATCGGTCCTTCGACATAGGTGAAGTTCTCGTAGTTGAGAGGAAGCGCATCGACGTCGAACAGCACGACTCGGATCGAGATGGTCGGCCGCTCGGAGTCTTCGATGAGGCTACGGAGCTGTTCGGCTTGAATCGCGGGCCCACTGAACTGCATGCGTAGAGCCGCCTCATGGATATAGGCGGAATATGGCGTTGCGCCGGAGCGAACGACGTCTTGTCGTCGCATTCGGAAGGCCGTTCTCTGGTCGACCTCATGGTGTGGGAGCGGTGTTAGGGAGCGATCAAAGACAGCACCGGTATATGCGTTGGTCTGGAGAAGGCCAGGGATGAAGGCCATCGTGTAAGTCGAGAGCCTGCGGGCATGGCCTTCAACCTCGGCGACCTCAAGGAAGTCGTCTGAGAGAGTCCCGCGATACTCCTCCCACCAAGCGCCCTTGCCCCGGTCCGTGATGATCTCCGCCAACGCCTCGATCAGAGGCTCGTTGGCGCACATGCACAACGCGGCGATCGTGCGCAGGCGTTCGACACTGATGCCGGTCTTGCCACTCTCCATCTGCGTCACGTGGGCGGGATTGATGCCCAGCGCACGGGCAAGTTGACTGCCGCCAAGCCCCGCCTGCTCCCGCATCCTACGCAGCTCGGCGCCCAGCCGCAGTTGACGGAGGGTCGGATTCGGTCGAAGCGCCATGTGGTCCTCTCTGCTGGTCGTGGGACCAGTCTGCCTCAGAGGCGCTGCCACGTTAGAGGGAACTTCTTGCGGTCCGCCACAAATCTGTGGCGGACCGCGCTATCGTCGCTCTCAGCTCGATCCGACGGATCGTCAGTAATGCCTGCATTCAAGGCAGTAGGCGCCTGCTGCCCTCGCGCGCCGCAGAGCAGCCGTGCCCCGGCCTGGCTCACGGCGACGACCGTCATCCCTTCACTCCTCTCCCCACACCACAGCCTCCCGGAGGTTCCCGTGTGCACCCGTAACACCCCCTCGCTCACCCTCTCCCGCCAGGCCCTGCGGGACGCCATGACCCGCAGCGGCGGCTGGGACGCCGACACCATCTTCAACGCCGAACTCGCCCTCTGCGAGCTGATCGTCAACGCCTGGAGGCACGGCGGCACCCCCGCGCCCGTCGTCTGGTTCTCCCTCTTCGACCGCACCCTCAGGGTCACCGTCTCCGACGAGAGCGACGCCCTCCCGCAGCCGCGCACCCCCTCCGGCATCGCCGAGACCGGTCGTGGCCTCCAACTCGTCGAGGGCCTCACCCACCGCTGGGGCGTCGACCCCCAGAAGCGCGGCAAAACCACCTGGTACGAGCTGGACTCCGACGCGTGACCCGCGACCCCATCGCCCCGGACGACCCCCGGATGCGCGACTACACCCAGCCCCAACTCACCGCCCTCCTCGGCGAGCTGCACCGCAGAGGCCTGCCGCACGGCCTCCTCTGGGGCTCCGCCTCGCCCGGCGAGACGACCCTCGACGGCCGCATCCTCGTCGACTTCGGCAACGCGCCCGTCAGTACTCTGCTCAACCTCCTCCACCTCCTCCGCGACCTGGAGAGGGACGAGCCGTGGCACCGGTGAAGTTCTTCGTCGGCGCGATCTTCGTCGCCCTCCTCGCCCTCGCGATCGCCACCGTCGCCCTCGGCGTCATCGCGACCCTCAAGATGCGGCGCCCCGAGGACTGCGACGACCAGCCCTGACGCCCACGCGCAGGCCCTCGCCCACCCAGGCCGAGGGCCTCGCGAGCGCCCGCTGTCAGCCGAGACAGGGGGTCGCCCCGCCTTCCAGGAAGTGCTGGAGCCGGAGGCGCTGGGTGTGGTGCATCGGCAACCCTTCGATGTCGCCTGGGGCGACGGATGCGGGCGGCGAAGCAGACGTCGAACTGCTGCCGGAGTTCGCCATCCGAGTAGGCGATCACGTGGCGGAGGTCGGTGTACATGCCGACGAGCCCGGTCAACCCCTGAGGGCGGTCGCCCGTCGAGCCCGGGGCTTCCGCCGCCTACAGGCACGGTTGGTTGGTCGCGAGTGATCGACTGTGGTGAGTGACACCGGTCTCCGGTACTTGGTCCCGGAGACCGGTGTCGGTCGTTGTGGGGGGCGTGTCGCGCGGATCCTGCTGCCGAGGTCTCGCGAAGCCTGCCTAGTCCACGACCAACGAGCGCTTCAGGAAAGCCAGTTCGTGCCGGAGCAGGTTCTCCACTGTGGCCTCGTCCCTCGGTCGGTGGCCGGCGCCGCGCAGTGGCAGTACCTCGTGCGGGCGGCCGGCTGCGAGCAGGGCGCTGGAGAGCCGCAGGGTGTGGGCGGGGTAGACGTTGTCGTCCGCCAGGCCCTGGACCAGCAGGAGTGGGCGGCTCAGGTTCGGGGCCTCGGCGACGAGGGAGCCGTCGTCGTAGTGCTCGGGGTGCTCGTCGGGGTGGCCGAGGAAGCGCTCCTGCCAGTGGGTGTCGTAGAGTCGCCAGTCGGTGGGGGCGGCCCCGGCGGAGGCGGCGTGGAAGACGTCCGGGCGTCGCAGGACGGCGAGGGCGGCCAGATAGCCACCGAAGGACCAGCCTCGGATGCCGACCCGGTCGAGGTCGAGCAGTCCGGGCCGCAGTCGGGCGGTTTCGTGCAGGCCGTCGATCTGGTCCTCAAGCGGGGGCCCGGCCTTGTCACCCCAGACCGTCTTGTCCCATTGCGGTCCGCGCCCCGGGGTGCCCCGGCCGTCCACCACCAGCACCGCGAAGCCCTGGTCGGCGAACCACTGCGACACCTGCTCGTGCCAGGCGCCTCCGGTGGTGACCTTCTGCATGGCCGGCCCGGCGTACGGGTCGAGCAGCACGGGCAGCGGGCCGTCGCCGGGGCGGTGGCCGGTGGGCAGGTAGAGCGCCGCGCGCAGGTCGCGCGGGCCGAGGCGGAGCAGTTCGGGTCGGGCGGTGACGACGGGCACCTCGGCGTATGAGGTGAGAGGGAGCGATGGGCGATCCTCCCGCAGCACCTCCGTACGGCCTCCGGGCAGGCCGGTGACCCGGGTGGTGAGCACCAGGGTGCCGCCGCGTCGCACGCCGGTGTGCACGCCGGGTCCGCTGCTCAGCTTCCGCACGCCGACATCCGGTTCGTACGTCCACAGGTGCGTCTCGGTGGGCTCGTCCGAGGCGGTGAACAGCACCTGCTCGCCCTCCGTCCCGACCACGGCCCGCAGTTGTAGCCCGGCCGGCGTGACGGGCTTGCCGTCGACGGTCAGTTGCCGGGTGTCGCCGTCGTCGGCGGTGTCGACCAGCGCGCCGCCCTCCGTCCGGACCGGCAGGCCGGGGAGCAGCTCGACCCAGTGCGGATCGGAACGCCCGGCGAGCACCCGGGTGCCGCCGTCCGCGCCGATCGCCAGGGTGCCGACGGCGCGCTGGTCGCGGCTCTGCACAGCGGCGTACGGGCCGTGGCCGTCCCAGCCGGCGGCGGTGAGGTACTCGAAGGCGGTGCGATCCCAGCGGATCTCGGTCCGGCTGCCGTCGAGGCCGAGCAGCCAGAGCGAGACGTCGGCGTTGGCGGTCCCGGCCAGCGGGTACCGCATGGCGCGTGGCGGCTGCAGCGGGTCGGTGGGGTCGGCGAGGAAGAGCCGGGTGACGGCGCGCTCGTCGACCCGGGCGACCAGCAGCGCCGTGCCGTCCGGAGACCACCAGTAGCCACGGTCGCGGTACATCTCCTCGGCGGCGACGTACTCGGCGAGGCCGTACGAGATGCCTTCGGCCTCGGGCTCGGCCAGCACCCGGTCGCCCGTACCGTCCGCGCCGACCACCCGCAGGGCGCCGCCGCTGACGTAGGCGATCGTGCGGCCGGTCGGGTCCGGCCGCACCTCCTGCGGCTCACCGGTGCAGGGGATCGGGCGAACCGAAGCCGTGCGGGTGTCGGCCAGCCACAGCGCCCCGTCCAGCGCGAACGCGGCGAGTGAGCCGGTGGCGTCGGTGCTGTACGAGGCGATGCCGGCGTCGGAGCCCAGAGCGGAAGGGTCGGCGACCAGCAGCTCCGCGCCGGTCGCGGTGTCCAGCGCCCACAGGCAGGTGAGCGGATCGGTGCCGCCCCGGCTGCGCAGGAACAGCACGGTCGAGCCGTCGGCCGTGGGCTCCGGCTGGACGGGGGCGCCCAGGGTGAACCGCCGGGTGCGGGCCAGCTGCTGCGGGAACGAGTGCGGTGGGAACGAGTCGGTGGCCATGCGGGCACCGTAGGCGGAAAACGGCCGGGGCCGCCGTGGATCTCAGGAATCCACGGCGGCCCCGGAGCGGGGGGACGGACGTCAGTGCACGTCGCCCATGAGCTTGACGACCTTCTTGCGGTACATCGCCAGCGCGAGACCGGCGACGATCGCCAGGACGCCCTGGACCGCGAAGTACCAGGTGCTGCCGACCACCTTGTCGCCCAGCACCAGCTGGAAGATGGCGGCGACGCAGTCGCCCGCGGTGACGGCGAGGAACCAGACACCCATCATCTGGCTGGCGTACTTGGTGGGCGCCAGCTTGGTGGTGACGGACAGGCCGACCGGGGAGAGGGTGAGCTCACCGACGGTCTGCACCAGGTAGACCATGGCCAGCCACAGCGGGGTGACCTTGGTGTCGCCCGAGGCTGCGGCCATCGCCAGCATCATGACGATGAAGGAGGCGCCGATCATCAGCAGACCGAAGGCGAACTTCATGGTGGTGCTGGGGTTCTTCGACCGGCGGGCCAGGGCGACCCAGATCCAGGCGCAAACCGGGGCCAGCGCCATGATGTAGAGCGGGTTCAGCGACTGGAACCAGCTGGACGGGAAGTTGAGCCCGAACAGCGTGGACGCGGTGTGCTCGTCGGCGAAGACGTTCAGCGTCGAGCCGGACTGGTCGTAGATCATCCAGAACACGGCGGCGGCGATGAAGAACCAGATGTAGCCGCTCATCTTGCCCTGCTCGGCGGCGTCGAGGTCCTTGTCGCGCTTCACCTTGGTGAAGACCAGGACCGGGATCGCCAGGCCCGCGATGGACAGCGGCCAGATCGCCCAGTTGATGGTGAAGTGGCCGGTGGCGGCGACGACCGCGTAGAAGACCGCGGCGGCGGCCAGCCAGATGCCGGCCTTGGTGAAGATCTTCCGCTTCTCGTCCGGGGTGATCGGCGAGGTGACGACGTTGCTCTTCGGGCTCAGGTGGCGGGTGCCCAGCAGGAACTGGGCGAGGCCGAGGGCCATGCCGACACCGGCCAGGGCGAAGCCCAGGTGCCAGTTGACCTCCTGGCCGACGGTGCCGATGACCAGCGGGGCCGCGAAGGCACCGAGGTTGATGCCCATGTAGAAGACGGTGAAGCCACCGTCGCGACGCGGGTCGTTCGGGCCGTCGTACAGGTGGCCGACCATCGTCGAGATGTTGGCCTTGAGCAGACCCGAGCCGACCGCGATGAAGGCGAGGCCGACGAAGAAGGACGCGCTGAACGGGACCGCCAGCAGGAAGTGGCCGATCATGATGATCGAGCCGCCGAGCGCGACGGTCTTGCGGGCACCGAGGAAGCGGTCCGCGATCCAGCCGCCCGGGAGGGCCAGCAGGTAGACCATGGCCGTGTACACGCTGTACACGGCGGCGGCGACCGCCGTCTTCATGCCGAGGCCGCCGTCCGCGAGGGAGGCGGTCATGTAGAGCACGAGCAGGGCGCGCATGCCGTAGTAGCTGAAGCGCTCCCACATCTCGCTCATGAAGAGAGTGGCGAGCCCCCGGGGGTGCCCGAGGAAGGTCTTGCCGCTGGGAGAGGCCGACGTGACGCCGGAGTCCAGGGTCGTAGACGCCATGAGTAAGTGGTTCCTTGCCTGACAGCGTCCGCCTAGGGGGGTGGCGGCGGACGTGGACTTGAACCACTCTACGTGGCGATATTTGGCGTTATCAGATGACAAACGCTGCGAATCAGCCGGGTTGATAACAAAGTTGGCAACAGACCTGCCCGACTGATCCATGGTAAGCGAGCGCGTCTTCCTTCGGTTTCAAGATCCAAAGGTGGATTCTTCGCCGAACGGTCGGTCGGCAACGCTCCGTTGACCCCCGAATGGCCTCTGTATAACGATCACGCTCTGTGAACTACCTCACAGGACGTACGCGCTTACCCCGGCGGACTACCATCACCCATATGACCTGTGTGCTGCTCGCCGAGGACGATCCGGCGATCTCCGAACCGCTCGCCAGGGCCCTGCGACGCGAGGGCTACGAGGTGCTCGTCCGCGAGGACGGTCCGACCGCACTCGCCGCCGGCCTCACCGAGGAGGTCGACCTCGTCGTCCTGGACCTCGGCCTGCCCGAGATGGACGGCCTTGAGGTCTGCCGCCGGCTGCGCGCCGACGGCAAGAGCTGCCCCGTCCTGGTGCTCACCGCCCGCGCGGACGAGGTGGACACCGTGGTCGGCCTGGACGCCGGCGCCGACGACTACGTGACCAAGCCCTTCCGCCTGGCCGAACTGCTCGCCCGCGTCCGGGCCCTGCTCCGGCGCGGCAACGTCGACCAGCTCACCACCGGTGCGCACGGGGTGAAGATCGACATCGAGTCCCACCGCGCCTGGCTCGGCGAGGAGGAGCTGACCCTCTCCGCCAAGGAGTTCGAGCTGCTGCGCGTCCTGGTCCGCGACGCCGGCCGGGTGGTCACCCGCGAGGAGATCATGCGGCAGGTCTGGGACACCACGTGGTGGACCTCGACCAAGACCCTGGACATGCACATCTCCTGGCTCCGCAAGAAGCTCGGCGACGACGCGGCGAACCCGCGCTACATCGCCACCGTGCGCGGAGTGGGGTTCCGGTTCGAGAAGAATTAGCCCCGTACGGAGATCGTGGCCGGGCAGCGGCCGATGAAGCGGAACACCTCGGGGAGCAGCAGCGTGAAACGCCGGATGATCAACTCGCTGCTGGTCGTCGTCCTGGTGGTCGTCGTGGTGTTCTGCGTGCCGCTCGCCCTCGTCGAGAAGCGCACCATCGTCAGCTCCGCCCAGGACCGGGTGGACGCGACCGCCGTCCGGGTGCTCGCCCTGGTGGAGAGCCGGCTCGCCGCGGGCGAGCCGGTCCGGGAGGGGCGCGTCTTCGAGAGCCAGGTCACCGAGGGCAGCTACGTCGAGGTGCAGATCCCCGGCCAGCAGGTCGTCTCGGCGGGTGACCGCCCGGCCGGGAACCACCTGCTGAAGGCCGCCGAGCACGGCATCAGCGGTGAGATCGTCACCGTCGAGCAGTCCCGCGAGGACGTCGACCACGAGATCGCCAACAACCTGCTGCTGCTCGGTGTGGTCGCCCTGCTGGCCGTCCAGGCCGCCGTGGCACTCGCGGTGTGGCAGGCCAAACGGCTCGCCCGGCCGCTCACCGACCTCGCCGAGACCGCCGAACGGCTCGGCTCCGGCGACCCGCGCCCGCGCGACCGCCGGTACGGGGTGCCGGAGCTGGACCGGATCGCCGAGGTGCTGGACACCAGCGCCGAGCGGATCGCCCGGATGCTCACCGCCGAGCGCCGCCTCGCCGCCGACGCCTCGCACCAGCTGCGCACCCCGCTCACCGCGCTGTCCATGCGGCTGGAGGAGATCACCGCGCTCGCCGAGGAGCCGGAGACCGTCAAGGAGGAGGCGACCATCGCCCTCCAGCAGGTCGAGCGGCTCACCGACGTGGTCCAGCGGCTGCTCACCACCCAGCGCGACCCGCGCAGCCCCACCGCCGTCGCCTTCGACCTGGACGAGGTGATCAAGCAGCAGGTGGAGGAGTGGGGCCCGACGCTGCGCGAGCAGGGCCGGGTGCTGTCCCTGGAGGGCCTGCACGGGGTCACCGCGGTCGGTACCCCGGGGACGGTGGCCCAGGTGCTCGCCACCCTGATCGAGAACTCGCTGATGCACGGCGCCGGGACGATCACCCTGCGGGTCCGGCCCTCCGGCACCTCCGTGGTGGTCGAGGTGCAGGACCAGGGCGCCGGGGTGCCGACCGACCTCGGCAACCGGGTGTTCGAACGTGCGGTCAGCGGCCGCAACTCCACCGGCATCGGCCTGGCCGTCGCCCGGGACCTCGCGGAGGCGGACGGCGGTCGGCTGGAGCTCCTCTCGCTGAAGCCGGCGGTGTTCGCGCTCTTCCTCGGCCGCAGCCACGAGGACTAGGGCCCGCCCGGCAGGATCCGCCGGACAGGCCCCGAGGATCCTCGGGCCGTTCGGGTGCCCGGCGGCACGCCGAGCTGGCTCATCAGGGTCCCGGGGGCTCTCCGGGAGTGCGGCTACTCGGCCTTGGCGTAGCGGATCTGCTCGGCGGCCAGCATCAGCTCGGCCTGGGCGGCCAGCTCCTGGCCGCCAGCGGCGGGGTCGACGTCCTGCTCGGGCTCGGGCAGCTCTTTGAACACCCAGGTGCGGTACGAGATGAAGCGGAACACGGTGGCCACGCCGAGGCCGATCACCTTGGCGCCCAGCTGCTCGTAGTGCGAGTCCAGGTGCAGCACGTAGACCGTGAAGCCGAGCACGCCGGTCTCGATCAGCATGCCGATGCCGCTGTACACCAGGAACAGCGTGATCTCCCGCTTGCGCGAGGCGGTGTCGCGGTCCCGGTACAGCCAGTAGCGGTAGCCGAGGTAGTTGGTCGCGATCGCGATCACCGTGGCCGCGATGTTCGACCGCAGTGAGGCCAGGCCCAGGCTGTTGATGCAGACCCAGAACGCGGCGAAGTTGACCACCACGCCGCTCAGGCCGACGATGCCGAACTTCACGACTTCGCCCGTGATCCCACGCAACTTCTGCATGAGCCGGGGTTTCGAAGCTGCGGTCGTCGCCATACCGGGCTGCCTCCATGTGCCTGCGGACGAAAGGGCGGCCGACATGGGAAGCGGCCACCCTTGTGCCCTGCGTGCACGCACATGATCTGACTGCGTGGACGAGGACCTGGCCGTCCAGGCTACCCGCTTCCATCGAACGGCTCAGCCCCTTGGGCATGGGCTTGACATCTACGCGCGTCCACTACTCACGGCCCCACCGCAGCTCAACAGCTCCCCACCGGCCCGGATATCCTGGCCGGGTGACTTCCCCGGGCAATGTGAATTTTCCAGTGGTGGGCATGATCGGTGGCGGGCAGCTGGCCCGCATGGCACACCAGGCGGGCATCCCGCTCGGGGTCAGGTTCAAGCTCCTCGCCGACACGCCGCAGGACTCCGCCGCGCAGGTGGTCTCCGAGGTTGTCCTCGGGGACTACCGCGACCTCGACACCCTGCGCCGCTTCGCGGCCGGGTGCGACGTCATCACCTTCGACCACGAGCACGTGCCGACCGAGCACCTGCGGGCCCTGGAGGCCGACGGCATCGCCGTCCGCCCCGGCCCGGACGCGCTGGTCAACGCCCAGGACAAGGGCGTGATGCGGGCCAAGCTCGACTCCATCGACGTGCCCTGCCCCCGGCACCGGATCGTCGCCGACCCGGCCGACGTGACCGCCTTCGCCAACGACGGCGCCGGCTACCCGGTCGTGCTGAAGACCGTCCGCGGCGGCTACGACGGCAAGGGCGTCTGGGTCGTCGACGACGAGAACGAGGCGCAGGCCCCGTTCCTGGCCGGCGTCCCCGTGCTGGCCGAGGAGAAGGTCGACTACGTTCGCGAGCTGGCCGCCAACGTGGTCCGCTCGCCCAGCGGCCAGGCCGTCGCCTACCCGGTGGTCGAGAGCATCCAGGAGGACGGCATCTGCGCCGAGGTCATCGCCCCGGCCCCGGACCTCGACCCCGCCCTCTCCGACGAGGCCCAGCAGCTCGCCCTGCGGATCGCCGGCGAGCTCGGCATCGTCGGCCACCTGGCCGTCGAGCTGTTCCAGACCCGGGACGGCCGCATCCTGGTCAACGAACTGGCCATGCGCCCGCACAACTCCGGGCACTGGACCCAGGACGGCGCGGTCACCTCGCAGTTCGAGAACCACCTGCGGGCCGTCCTCGACCTCCCGCTCGGCGACCCCCGGCCGCGCGCCAAGTGGACCGTCATGGTCAACGTCCTCGGCGGCGACTACCCGGACATGTACCACGCCTTCCTGCACTGCATGGCCCGCGACCCCGGGCTGCGGATCCACATGTACGGGAAGGACGTCAAGCCCGGCCGAAAGGTCGGCCACGTCAACGTCTTCGGGGACGACCTCGACGACGTCCGCGAGCGCGCCCGCCATGCGGCCGCCTACCTGCGAGGAACGATCACCGATTGACTTCCTCTTTGTGACTTGGTTACGGGTGGTCACCAGGTGATCACCTATCGAGATTCTGGTTCGCCCGGCGGCGAAGCGGCTACCCTGCCCCGCTACGCGGGAGTTTCGTTTCCTACCCCCCGGCCGAAGCCGGGGGTATCCACGAAAGAGATTCAGATGAACCCCGCTTCGAACATCCCCGTCGTCGGCATCGTGATGGGCTCGGACTCCGACTGGCCGGTCATGGAGGCCGCCGCCCAGGCCCTGGACGAGTTCGAGATCCCCTACGAGGTGGACGTCGTCTCGGCCCACCGGATGCCCCGCGAGATGGTCGCGTACGGCGAGAACGCCCACAAGCGCGGCCTGAAGGCGATCATCGCCGGCGCCGGCGGCGCGGCCCACCTGCCGGGCATGCTGGCCTCCGTCACCCCGCTGCCGGTCATCGGCGTGCCGGTGCCGCTGCGCTACCTGGACGGCATGGACAGCCTGCTGTCGATCGTCCAGATGCCGGCTGGCGTGCCGGTGGCCACCGTCTCGGTGGCCGGCGCGCGCAACGCGGGCCTGCTCGCGGTCCGGATGCTCGCGGCCTTCGACGCCGAACTCGCCGAGAAGATGACCGACTTCCAGGCCGAGCTGAACAGCCAGGCCACCGAGAAGGGCAAGAAGCTCCGCGCCAAGGTGGCCGGTTCCACCTCCTTCGGCTTCGGCAAGTAACCCGCTGGTGGGGGTGGGGTAGAACAACCCGTATGACTTCTCCGACGGACTCCCCCACCCCACTGGACCGTGCCCGGGCCCTGCTCCGCACCGCCCCTGTGGTGGACGGTCACAACGACCTCCCCTGGGCGATGCGCGAGCAGGCCGGGTACGACCTCGGCGCGCTCGACCTCGCCGCCGACCAGAGCGACCGCCTGCACACCGACCTCGCCCGCCTCGCGGAGGGCGGCGTCGGCGCGCAGTTCTGGTCCGTCTACGTCCCCGCCTCGCTGGCCGGCGACCACGCGGTGAGCGCCACCCTGGAGCAGGTCGACTTCGTCCACGCCCTGGTCGAGCGCTACCCCGACCGGCTGCGCCTGGCCCGTACCGCCGCCGACATGGAGGCCGCCCGCGCCGAGGGCCGGATCGCCTCGCTGATGGGCGCCGAGGGCGGCCACTCCATCGACTGCTCGCTGGCCACCCTGCGCGCCCTGTACGAACTCGGCGTGCGCTACCTGACGCTCACCCACAACGACAACGTGCCGTGGGCGGACTCCGCGACGGACAAGCCGGTGGCCGGCGGGCTGACCCGGTTCGGCGAGGAGGTCGTCCGGGAGATGAACCGGCTCGGCATGCTGGTCGACCTCTCGCACGTCTCCGCCGACACCATGCGGGACGCCCTGCGGGTCACCGAGGCGCCCGTCGTCTTCTCGCACTCCTCCTCGCGGACGGTCTGCGACCACCCGCGCAACATCCCGGACGACGTGCTCGCCCAGCTGCCCGCCAACGGCGGTGTGGCGATGGCGACCTTCGTCCCCAAGTTCATCCTGCCCGCCGCCATCGAGTGGACACTGGCCGCCGACGAGAACATGCGCACCCACGGCTTCCACCCGCTGGACACCACCCCGCCCGCGATGGAGCGCCAGCGCGCCTTCGAGGCCGCCAACCCGCGCCCGATCGCCACCCCGGCCACCGTCGCCGACCACCTCGACCACATGCGCGAGGTGGCCGGCATCGACCACATCGGCATCGGCGGCGACTTCGACGGCACCGCCTTCCTGCCGGACGGCCTCGACTCGGTGGCCGGCTACCCCAACCTGGTCGCCGAACTCCTCGGCCGCCACTGGTCGGAGGCGGACCTCGCCAAGCTCACCTGGCACAACGCCGTCCGCGTCCTGCGCGACGCCGAGTCCGTCGCCGCCTCCCTGCGGGCCACCCGCCGCCCGTCCATCGCCACCATCGCCCAGCTGGACGGCTGAGCGCCGGCTTTCAACCGAGCCGGGGGATCTCGATGGCCGGGCACCTGTCCATCACCATCGAGACCCCCGCGGCCCGGGTCCGCTCGTAGGCGGCCTCGTCGATCACCCCCAGCTGGAACCAGACCGCCTTCGCCCCGGCCGCCACCGCCTGGTCGGCGACCTCCCCGGCCAGCGCGCTGTTCACGAACACGTCCACCACATCGACCGGGAACGGGATCGCGGCGAGCGAGGCGTACCCGGGCTCGCCGAGCACCGTCTCGGCCTTCGGGTGCACCGGCACGATCCGCTTGCCGTACCGCTGGAGCACCCGCGCCACCCCGTACGCGGCCCGGGCGGTGTTGTTGGACAGGCCCACCACCGCCCAGGCATCGCCCGTGCCGGTGAGGATCTCGCGGACCGTCGCGTCGTCGCCGTAGCTCGTCACGCCGCTCTCAACGACGGTCCGCCGAAAGGCATTCCCGGGTGTCAGCTCGGGCGGCCGAGCGCCCGGTAGGTCCAGCCGGCGGCGCGCCAGGCTTCGGCGTCGAGGACGTTGCGGCCGTCGAGGAGGCGGCGTTCGGCGACGACGGCGCCGAGCTCGGCCGGGTCCAGCTCGCGGAACTCGGCCCACTCGGTGAGGTGGAGGACGACGTGGGCGCCCTCGGCGGCCTCCAGGGCGGAGCCGGCGTAGGCGAGCGAGGGGAACATCTTGCGGGCGTTGTCCACGGCCTTCGGGTCGTAGACGGTGACCTGGGCGCCCTGGAGCTGGATCTGGGCGGCCACGTTGAGGGCGGGGGAGTCCCGGATGTCGTCCGAGTTGGGCTTGAAGGCGGCGCCGAGGACGGCGACCCGGCGCCCCAGGAAGCCCCCGCCGCACTGCTCGCGGGCCAGCTCGACCATCCGGGAGCGGCGCCGCATGTTGATCGAGTCGACCTCGCGCAGGAAGGTCAGCGCCTGGTCGGCGCCGAGTTCGCCGGCCCGGGCCATGAACGCCCGGATGTCCTTGGGCAGGCAGCCGCCGCCGAAACCGAGACCGGAGTTGAGGAACTTGCCGCCGATCCGCTCGTCGTAGGAGAGCGCCTTGCTGAGCTGGGTGACGTCCGCGCCGGCCGCCTCGCAGACCTCGGCCATCGCGTTGATGAAGGAGATCTTGGTGGCCAGGAAGGAGTTGGCGGCGGCCTTGACCAGCTCCGCGGTCGCGAAGTCGGTGACCAGGAACGGCACGCCGGCCGCGATCGGCTCGGCGTACACCTCGCGCAGCAGCCGCTCGGCCCGCTCGCTCTGGGCGCCGACCACGATCCGGTCCGGCCGCAGGGTGTCCTGGACGGCGAAGCCCTCGCGCAGGAACTCCGGGTTCCAGGCGAGTTCGGCGCCCTCGCCGACCGGCGCCAGCGCGGCCAGCCGCTCGGCCAGCCGGGCCGCCGAGCCGACCGGGACGGTGGACTTGCCGACCACCAGGGTCGGGCGGGTCAGGTGCGGCGCCAGGTCCTCGATCGCGGCGTCCACGTACGACATGTCGGCGGCGAACTCGCCCTTGCGCTGCGGGGTGTTGACGCAGACGAAGTGCACGTCGCCGAACTCCGCGGCCTCCTTGGCGGAGGTGGTGAAGCGCAGCCGTCCGGTCGAGCCCTCGTGCCCGGCCACGTGCTTGAGCAGCAGTTCGGACAGCCCCGGCTCGTACATCGGGACACGGCCGGCGGTGAGCGTGGCGATCTTGTCGGGATCGATGTCCAGGCCGAGCACCTCGAAGCCGAACTCCGCCATCGCGGCGGCATGCGTGGCGCCGAGGTAGCCGGTGCCGATCACGGAGATGCGCAGGGTCACGGGTTCCCCTTGAGTTACGGGTTCGACCAGTAGAGGTGCCCTGATGCTATCCGCCCGGCCCGGTTCGGCAGGGATCGCCCGCCTCCGGAGGACGCTAGGCAGCCGCAGGTCGGAGCCCTAGGATCTCTACTGAACGGTAGTTAACCCCGGATTCGACGTCGATCAGACTTCGGTCACTGGACCACGAGGTAGGCATCATGGCGGGCAGCGCTGACTTCGATCTCTTCCGCATCTCCGAGGAGCACGAGATGCTCCGCGAGGCGGTGCGTTCGCTGGCCGAGGCGAAGATCGCGCCGTTCGCGGCGGAGGTGGACGAGCAGGGGCG